>DATDVS010000027.1:0-8254 GCA_036517535.1 Minisyncoccota bacterium | reverse complement strand
GGACCAATCTTTCGAACAAAAAATTTTAATTTGGTGAAGCATAATCGTTTTTTAATTTTAAATTATTAGTCAATAATAAAACACCGAAGAAAAATGGCGCCAGGGAAGCAGTCTGCCATATAGTTGGAACTTGATGAAATACTACCCAGGCGGCAAATAAGGTAAACAATGGGGCTACACTGCTAAGTGCGACAGATTTAGTAACCGATATTCTGGAAATACCCTCAACCCAAAAAATCTTAGACAATCCTAAAATTATAAGGCCGTTTAATAATAAAAATAAAAAGGAGTTTTTAACTTGGGGCAGTTCTAAATGCTGTCCGAAAATAAAAGCAATCAAAAATAAAAACGGGATTGCAATTAAATTGCGAAGAAACATTATTGTTTCGGTTGAAGAAATATTTTTTGCTTTCTGTATAAAAAAATTACCCATGGGAGCAAAAAGTGTCGCAATAAGGATAAATAGGTCTCCGAAATTTACGAATGAAAAGTTTGGAATGAGAATTATTACAGCCCCGAGAATCATCAGTATGGAGCCGATTTTTGATTCAAGAGAAAAATGTTCTTTGCGGATAATGTGAAAGAAAATATAAGAGGTAAAAACCTCAAACAAAGCGATAATACCCGCGTTTCCGGAGGTGGTCTTTGTCAGTCCCCAGAAATAAAAAACATAATATAAAATGCCATTAAAAAACGCAACTCCTAACGTATATTTCCAAAGAAGTGGATTTTTTAATTCAGGCAATTTTCTTTTCCAGAGAACAATTATTAAAAAAGTGATACTAGCCAGAAGGGTACATAAAGCAAGCGAAATAATACTAGGAAGCGATTTATACGACAAAATAGTGATGATTGGGAATAAACCCCAAATGACTGCTCCCGAAAATATAAATAATTCCCCCTTTTGTTCTTCTCTCATACTAAAAATTCTATTACATCTCCATCCTTTACAATATACTCTTTGCCTTCGGTGCGTACCCAGCCTCGCTCGCGAGCCTTGGCGTATGAACCCGCCTCCATCAACTGCTCATAAGACACCACTTCCGCCCGGATGAACTTCTGCTGGAAATCCGTGTGAATGGACCTGCCGGCAAATGGCGCCGTGGCTCCGCGGAGTGTAGTCCAGGCGCGTGATTCATCTTCTCCGGTGGTGAAAAAGGTTATGAGATTCAGAAGGTCATAACTCGCTTGCACCAGCTTGTCCAGTCCTGTGCCGAACACCGGATCAACTTCGATATACGGTCCCGGCAGCTTAGAAATGAAATCTTTTTTTATATTTTCAGCAGCCTCGGAAGTGTTTAGCACATAAAGAGTCGGCTTCCTGATTCCGACCTGTTCGAGCTCAAAATTTATCACTTCGATGTCAAACATAGGGTCCACTTTGTCATGCACATGAATCATCGCTTTGTCCTCGAAAATACGCACCACTTCTAGGATCGCATCCACTTCACGGATGTGGGATAAAAATTTATTGCCAAGTCCGGCGCCCAGGGAGGCTCCCTTGACTAGTCCAGCAATATCTACGAACTCCACTACGGCGGGAATAGTTTTCCTAGATTTAGACATTGCTGAGAGCTTTTCTAAGCGCTCATCCGGCACCGGCACAATGCCCACCGACGGATCAATGGTACAAAAAGGATAATTTTCCGCCGGTACGCCCTTTTGGGTCAGCGCATTAAAAAGCGTGGATTTCCCCACATTTGGCAGCCCCACGATCCCGATCGAAAGCTTGGACATAAGGAAAATATAGCAGAAATAAGCCTGTATTAAAAGAGCGTTCTATTACCTTAAGAAATTACCGGACTCATAACGACGCACAGAAATTCTAAAAACTGCCGCTGTTATTAAAACCCAGACAATTGTGACAGACAAAGAAACAAGCATAAATTTGATCGAATTAAACTTGGCCGTATCGATGGGCACAGCGCTGGTAATCAAAGTGGGAATTACGGTCATGCAAAATATTTTCAGCTTATCCGGGAAGATCGATCCGGGATATAGGCCTGGTCTTAAAAATATCTCGAATACTTGCATGACCACTACTTCCCCATCATGCATAAAAAATACTATCAAAGCGCATAGCAGTCTGATAGCTACGAAGAGGACACAGCCTAAGATCAGAGTAATTATAAATAGAACCCAGGCATAAAAATCGAAGTGGGAATAAATTCCGTAAATAATACATACGACGCCCCCGAGCAATAAGTCCCCGTAAGCAGTGACCGAAAACGAAGAGCCTGAGAGCTTTAAAAAACTATTTACGGGCGCTAAAAGAACGCTGTCGAAAGTTCCGCGCATTACAAACTGCGGCAGGTCGATAATTCCATAGAAAAATCCGTGTGCAAAACCAAAGCAGGTCATAGCAACTCCGAGCATGCCGAACACATCCATAGCGCTCCAGCCATTGATCGGACCTGTAGCTTTCATAAAAAGCATCCACATTATAAAAAAACTAAAATTGTTTAGCACCATGCTCCATACCCCGACCCAAAAAGAGCTCCGTAGGGCATGCGCGTTCTTAATATTGTATTTAGTCTGAGCTATGAAATATAAGATGTCTTTTTTCATAAAGGATTATCCATTTACAGCTAATTTAGCAAAGGCTCGACTGGAAACAAACCGCACCAATAGAAGGCCGACAATGATCCAAAATAAAATATTAAATAGCAATAGTGGAAATTGTTGAGGAAAGTTGGGATACATGGTAAAAGTAACGGCCATCGAGCCTCCAAAAGGCGAAAACTGGGCGAAAAGCTGGAGGGCTTTCGGAAAAAATGCCACCGGTACCCAGGCTCCGCCGAAGATCATGATGAGTTTGCTCACTAGAAAATGAACCGGTTCGCTGTTTTCAAGCCAAAATCCGGTAAGTCCGGACAAAACGAAAATTATGCATGTCAGTACCTGGCTCAAGATCAGAATTATAAGCACGCCCAATATCCAAAACCAAAAAGTCGTATTTATCTCCGGCAGACCCACCACAAAATAACTCACTGCAACAGAAAGGATAGTGGCCGAGATGAAGGAATATAGGCCCTGCCCTAAAACCACAAAAACTTTCTGCCACACATAGCCGATAGGCCGGAGTAGATACATTTCTATATTGCCGGACTGGATATCTTCTCTAAATCTTCTCTCTATATTTCGCACACCAAGCCAGAAAACCATAAAATACGCCGACATGCTCCACACCGCATTTGCAAATGGCAGCTTGTCCTTTAGTCCCGGCACAAGCTCATATACATGCTTGTATAAATATAAACTGAAGAGCAAGAAAATCACGTGGTTTGCCATTTGGAAAATCACTCTCTTTTTCTGTTCCACACTATTTTTGGCGATTATGTAAATAAAATAAAAGCCTTTGTACATAATTATTGTTTGTATATTTTTACCAGCACATCTTCGAGCGAAGGGCCGCGGACTTCTACGTGCTTTTCTTTATCTATAAGTTTATAGAGCTCATTAGTAGGCTCATCCGCCACGATTCTCCCGTGGTTTACAATGATGGTACGATCACAGATTGCTTCTATGTCCCCCACGTCATGCGAAGTTAGAAAAATAGTCATGTTGTGCTTATTACGCAAGTATTGCAACATCTCCCGGAGGGCTTGCTTGGCAATAATGTCGAGGCCGATGCTCGGTTCATCGAGAAAAAGAATTTTAGGATTATGGATCAAGGCGCAGGCGATCTCCACGCGCATGCGCTGACCAAGGGAAAGTGTGCGAATCGGCTGGTCGCTAAAGGAAACTATGTCGAGCATCTTCTCCAGAGAGCTGATGCGTTCTTTAATTTCTTTTTTGGGTAGCCCGTACATCACGGCAAAAAGGCTCAGTGTGTCCCGCGGCGGTAAGTTCTGCAGTAGGCTGCTGCGCTGACCAAAAACCGCGCCGATCTGGGCTACCACTTCTTTTCGATTTTTCTGAGGAGACAATCCTAAAACTTTCACTTCACCAGAAGTCGGATGCAAAATACCCGTAAGCATCTTAATGGTTGTAGACTTACCAGCGCCATTGGGACCTATTAGAGCCACTGTTTCACCTTGTTTTATAGAGAAGCTTACACCATCCACCGCCACAAAATCTCCGTTTTTGTGTTTAAATACCTTCTTGAGATTTTTGACTTCTATTACGGGCAACGACATCATTGGCTAAATAATAGCAAAATTTTTTGAGTATAACTAGCTTATTTATTATATTAAATTCAGATTAAGTTATCCACAGAATCAACAGCTTATTTCACTTATTAAATGGTATTATAAAAGTAGGGAGTTTAAAAGAAAATTAAAAGGGTCGAGATTATCACAAAAATATAAAAACATATGTTATACACAATAGCTGGAATTCTCGTGGTACTTTGGCTCTTGGGAGCTGTGTCATCCTATACTCTGGGCGGATTCATTCATATTCTCCTAGTCATAGCCATTATCATGATCCTGATCAGGCTGATCAAGGGCGAGCAAGTTTTATAAATTTTTATTCGTCGAGTATTTCGAAGTCTTCCCCCGCCCGCATGGAGACCTTACGTTTTCGTATGAAATAAACCCCGGCACCGGAAGTAAGTAAAAGGACCGCGAGTGAGGAGGGCCAGATATAAGAAGGGGCGGCCGGAGGCTTGGCTTGCAAATCGCCGGAGAAATTTATTTCTTCCGGTAGAGTGGTTTCATTTTCTGCACTTGCCAGAGTTGCCTGCGCGGATTTGGATTTGGTTATTTTAGGTGAAGTTGCAGCCACGATTGGCGCCGTCTCAGTAGAATTAAATGCATAAACGAACTGACCGCTCGCCATCGCGAGCTTTAGACTTTCTTTGTCGCTAAAATCAAAACGGGTGACCGAGGGCGGTAAGATTATTTTTTTCTTGGCCCCGATGATGGTGTTTTTTGGCAGGGTAAAAATTTTATTTGAAGATGTGATAGTCCATTTCGACATATCTATTTCATAATCGGTATTGTTGGAAAGCTCAATGAAAAAGTCCTTCTCGTCTCCAACTTTTGATATCGACACGGTCAAGGGAATCGTTTTTATTATGATTTTAGTGGTGGCATCGGCAACAGCTGAATAAGGATTTATATAATATTCCAGTGTCACCGGATATTCCCCGGGATAAAAATAGGTGTGGCTAAAAGGCTTCCGTTCCCCTGTGTCCTTCGAGTCGCCGTCGCCGAAATTCCAAAAATATTTTCCATAATAAAGCTCCTCACCGCGCAATCCGTAAGCTTGGCCTGTGATATTGAAAGGTGTGGCGATGAACGCCACAGGATCGGTCGTGATTTTGACTTTTATTTTTGGCTCTTCTACTTTCTTTGGAGCGGGTGTGGGTGAGCTAGAAGTTGGAGTGGGCGAACTGCCTCCCCCGCTCCCGCCTGCAGGCGGCACGGGTTCTTCCTCGCCATTGTCTGCAGGTGGAGAACTGGAATTTGCCCCGCCCGGCGTAGGGGTGCCGGCCACCCAGGCGTTACTGATCAGTTGTAAGGAATTGCCGTCATTTTCAGCTCCATTGGCTGGCCCATAGGGAACTGAGCTTATGGAAATGCCAGTATTGTCATAGAGTTGCAGCCGCCCGCCTGCGTTACTAAACCCACCCGCAGTGATGTCCACTACATTGCCTGTATACGATAAATGTTTGGATAAAAATGTGGCTTTGTCGACCGCTAAAATAACATACTCGCCAGAAGCAATAGTGAAGTCAGGATTCGCTAAGTTATATTTCGCAGGGCTTGCGCTGTCCGTAGTGCTGATGCGCCATGCATCCGCAGCCCCAGAGGTTTTTACTAATACATCATCCGAACCATCGTTGTAGATTTCTACCCAATCCGTATCACCATCAGAAGGATAATACATTACTTCATTGAATATAACCGCCGCGTACGCAGAATGTATAAAAGAAAACGACAGTGTGAACACAATGGCAACCAGCCACTTTTTCATGTTATGATTATACTATGAGCCAAATTGATTTTCTAGTAATCGGGGATACCGTTATTGATGCATTCATAAAACTCAAGGACGCGAGCATAGTGGGCGAGCCGGACACTCCGGAATACAAGATCTGTCTGCCTTTTGCCGACAAGGTTCCCTATGAGGATGTATTCGTGGTAAACGCTGTCGGTAATGCCGCCAATGCCGCCGTGGCCGCTTCCCGGCTGGGCATTAGTTCGGGGCTCGTTTCCAATCTGGGCGACGATCAGAACGGCAAAGACTGCCTGGCGTCGCTCCAAAACAACAAAGTCGGCACGGAATTTGTAAAAATAAATCCTGGAGTAAAAACCAATTATCATTATGTCCTGTGGTACCCGCCGGAGCGCACCATCCTAATCAAGCACGAGAAATATAATTACACTATGCCGGATGTCGCAAGTAAATTTAGCCCGAAATGGATCTACTTCTCTTCCGTCAGTGGCGATGCCTTCCCTTTTCATAATGAGGTCGCCGAATACTTAGACAAACATCCTTCCATCAAGCTCGCCTTCCAGCCGGGCAAAAATGAGATAAAACTTGGCAAAGAAAAACTGGCAGAGCTCTATAAACATTCGGAAATATTCTTCTGTAATGTAGAAGAAGCGGAAAAGATACTGGGGGCTGAGGATCTGCCGATACCGGAACTTTTGAAAAAAATAAAAGAGCTGGGACCAAAGAATGTAGTTATCACCGATGGGCCAAAAGGCGCCTACACATATGACGGTGCCGACATATGGTTCATAGAACCATATCCGGATGTAAAGCCTCCGTATGACCGCACCGGTGCTGGCGATGCTTTTGCCTCCACTTTCGTCTCCGCAATAATTTTAGGAAAAACTCTGCCTGAAGCTCTGGCCTGGGCTGGAGTAAACTCCATGTCGGTGGTCCAGGGCATCGGCGCCCAGGCAGGCCTGCTTTCGCGCGAAAAACTGGAAGAATATTTAGCCAAAGCTTCAGAGAATTATAAGCCAACAAAGATTTCGTAGGTACACTTTTTAAAAAGCCTTTCGCAGGAGATTAGAAAATAAATAAAGTACTCTTTATATTATTTTCTTGATTGACGAGAAGTTCGCTGGGCAAGCTTGCCCAGACAGATTGCTTTTTATAAAGTTGTACCCAGAAATCTATTTTCGCTTTAAAACTTTTTTGACCGCTTCTTTGATAGAGTTTTTGCCCATGCCGTAGTGCTCTACCAGCTCGTCGGGCGTGCCGGACTGGCCGTATTTGTCCTGTACGCCGATGAATTCCATCGGTACCGGATAATTTCCTGCCAGCACTTCCGCTACCGCAGAACCCATGCCTCCGGAGACCTGGTGCTCTTCCACTGTCACTATCGCCTTACACTCTTTTGCGAGAGCCACTATTGCATCCACATCTATTGGTTTAATACTTGGCAGATTTAAAACTTTTGTTTTTATTTCTTCTTTCTCGAGTTCTTTTGCGGCTACCAGGGCGCGGTGCACCAAAGAGCCGGTTGCTATTATTCCCACTTCAGCTAGCCCGGTATCCGGCAGCCAGTAAATTTCCGCCTTACCTATTGCAAAAGGAGTTTCTTCGGTAGTAATTATCGGAGTCTTCTCGCGGGCAAGGCGGAGATATGCCGGTCTCTTCGTTTTTGCCAGTGCTAGCGTCGCCTTCTTCGCTTCTATCGCATCGCACGGAGAAATTACATCCATATTCGGGAGCACTCGCATGAGTGCGAGGTCTTCCAGCGCCTGGTGCGTGCCGCCGTCCGGGCCCACTGAAATTCCCGCATGGGAGCCAACGATTTTTACCGGCCGATCATTGTATGCGATCGTTGTCCTTATCTGCTCCCAGTTGCGGCCGGGCGAGAACATCGCGTACGAGGAGCAGAAAGGGATTTTACCCATCGCCGCCAGGCCGGAAGAAACGGTTACTAGGTTCTGCTCGGCCACCCCAATCTCCACAAACCGCTCCGGGAATTTATCGGCAAACAGATTCATCTGGGTGGACTCCGTCAGATCCGCGCAGAGCGCTACGACATTTTTATCCGCCTCTCCGGACAAGGTTAAACCTTGTCCGAAGCCTTTGCGTATCGGTACCTGTTCGCAATCTTGATTAAATATCTTTGGATTAAGTTTTAATTTAGGGTTGAGCATTATTGATGTTCAGATTCTATTTTACCTCCTAGTGTTCGCAATTCGTGTAATGCTATTTTCCCTTCTTCTGTTGATGGCGGCTTGCCATGCCAGCGATAATCCCGCTCGAATTCTTTCACGCCCTTGCCCGGGATCGTATGCGCGATTATTACCGTCGGCTTCTCGTATATCGCCTGCGCCTC
>DATDVS010000026.1:0-6306 GCA_036517535.1 Minisyncoccota bacterium | reverse complement strand
CCGGCTACATAGGGAGTTTGGAACATTTCATGCGGATAGCCTCCGACAACTGGCGCATCACAGTACAGCTTTATCTCGGAATCCCCATTTTGTAACTGACTGTCTTGTCCGCCGTTAGGATTCCAGCCTTTTGCCACTCTTTCGGACGTACATTTTGTAGTGAGGGAATCCAGCCTAAAGTATCTTTCTTTCGCCGTATCCAGTTCACTTTTTCTATTGCTAATGGTTAGACTGGTAGAAATATTTTGTTTGATAGCGTTGTATTCTTTCCTTAAGGTTATCAAGTCTTTCTCTTCGTTGGAACCCGGCTCGGGATCTCCACTAAAGTCTGCCAATGCGTCCTCCAGTGAGTTCAATCTAGACAGAGTTTGGATTTTCTCTCTCCTGGCTGCGCTAAGTTGGTTGGCTTGTGGCGAGAGTGTTTCAAGCTCGTCCACGGCATCTATGTAGATCACGGAACCAGGCAGGTCCGTTATCATCTTCTCTTCGACCCAGTCCCCGAAGAATCTTACAGCATATTTCAGCTCCCTAATTACTAGCGGAACCTTCCCGGTGGTGTCCTCCTTATCTTCACCCTTACCCAATGCCCCCGAGATGATGCTAATGTTTTTATCCATCTCTTCCGTCAGTCTGTTTTGCCAATATATGTCTGGACCAGGCACGCATTGATCCAGTGCTCTGGTTTGCTGCCAAATTTGGGTAAATACTTGGGTGAGACCCGGTGTACTTCCATCCTTATTATCCATTAGGTCGAGCTCTTTTTGCGTATTTTCTATACCGTCCGCTACTTCTTTTTTAAAATTGGCGAGGACAATCACTTCATCCGGTGTATCAAGCCAATTACTCAAAGTTGAAACGCCGGATGGATCGGCAACTCCGAGCGTATTGCCTTCGAAGTCCCAGTTGTCTTCGTTGGGGGTCGGAGAATTTATAGTAGACGCAAGTTTACTTAAGCCGTCGCCGATAAATTTATTCAGCAGGGCATCAAAAATGGCCGAGAGGCTGTTGCCGTAGTTTACTCCGCCTATCGCCAAGTCTTGTGGCCCTCCGAGAGCTTTGTTGATGCTTGCCGCTACCACCGAGCCCGGCGTGGTGGCGCGAAGATTGCCGGGACAATCGTTAGTTTTGGCCCACTCGGCTTTCGCTTTTTGTAGCTCTTGTTGATATTCTTCTTCGTACAATTGGAACTCACCCGAGGTTATGTCCTCGTTTGGCGGAAACCAGTTGTTTCTATCATACTCGGATTGGTTCCATCTTGGCCGATTAAATTGGTTTTGTAGATTATTATATAAAGGATTTGTATCACAAACTTCCGGCGAGAGGAACCCCATTCCTTGTTGAAGTGTGGTAGCCACTGTCGCCGCCGTATTTTGTATCGTACCGTCCAATCTCCTCGCCAGCTCCTCGTTGTAGAGCAACTGATAGCCGATATAATTATTTTGCGGGTACTGGGTGTTGATCAAAAATCCATTCCATCCGCCGACATAGAAATTATTGCGGTAGCTGTCGAGCAGGGTCGCATCTTTTATCACGTTGCTCAGGGTGTACTGCGCGTTCTGCTCAAAACCTCTTTTGTAAGAAGCGATAGTGTTGAGAGCGGTAGCCCGGCCGAAAGGAAAACGCAGTCGATCATAGCCCACTATATCGATTATGTCTTTTATTTCAGTCTTGGCGATGTCTTTAAAAAATGATTTCGGATTCTCTACGAAGAGCGGCTGGCCGTGGAAGCCGGAGTTGATCCAGTTGATAGTACTCTGGGTCATGGCCGCCAGCGCCCGGCGGGCGACGGCTCGGGCCACTTCCTTTAGTATCTCCTTGGCCAAGTTTTTGAGTGAGATAGATGTTTGAGTTCCAGTATTAATTGCTGTAATCGCAGTGGTTCCATGGATAAGCGGAGCAAAGAAGTCAGAAATCCAGCCAAATGTCGCTTCTGTTTTTTTGGGCCTAGAAAACAGGACGGTCGGAAAGATGACAGCAATGATGAGGAGAGAGATGATGAATTTTGTTGTTTTGTTTCCGGATGTCATTTAAATACTTAAAGTTATAGGATCTTTGGTCTAACTGTTTAATTTTTTCTCCAAGGCAGCCTGCAGATTAGCCGTCGAGGATTCCAGCGAATCTATGTTTTGTTCCATCTGGCTCATTGCGCCCAGGGCTACGATCACATCTGTATCTATGGACTGCACATCTGTAAGATTTTCACTAAGTTTTTCGAGAGAATTTATCAACGCGAGATGGTAGGTAGTAAACGTCTCTGGAACGTCTATCTGAAGCATTTCCCCAACGATCTTTTTTATTTGTTCGGCGATTGGGTCTAATTTTTCTAGCACCTGCCCGTCAATATTTCCGTCTTCGGTCGTGGCTTCGTCAAGTATATCGATCGGGCTTTCCCTTAGCGGATATTTTTTTAACTTAGCGTACATTTCATCGTTATATTTTGTTATGGCAGCAACGCCGGCATCTTTCTTTACTTTCAGGTCTGAGATCCCGTATATTTTTTCTACGGGTGAATTTTTTATTTGGTTAGCCAATGTCTCACTCAATTTATCTACTGTCACCTGATCCAGCGTGCCGGATTGGCTTAGCACGGATACAGTAGAAAAAAGTTCTTGAGTAAATTTATCCGTTTCCGTCAGATTGCCGCTAATTGGGCTGCCAGTTTTGCCTTCTTTTGTTTTGAGTTCTTCAATTGCTTTTACATCTGGAGTCCCCGGCGTGGTTTCTTTGAGGTTGGGATCAGTCCCCCATAAATTTTCTTCCCAATCCAGCACCCCATCCTGGTCTGTGTCCCTATTCACCAGATCAGCCAAAGTGTCGGTGTCATTGTAGGCCAGGGTCGGCTGCAAACCAGCTTGATTTTCCGCACCCGATCTGTTTTTTATATAAAAAAGTACAACTAAAAACACGATCGCTAAAGCAATCCAAATAATCCTTTTATCTTTCCAGATTATTTTTATAGAATTAAATTTGATAACGCTTTAATTGTACCATATTTTGCACAGGGTTATCCACTGTTTTAAGGTTAAATCCTCGGCCCTTTCCCCGGCAAACGAATCGAATGCCGGGTTGCCCGCAAAACCAAGACTTTTCAGATTATTCGAGAGTGTTTTTCGCTTGTGGGCGAAGCCCAACCTCACTATTTCCCAGAATCTTTGCTCATTTATGTTTCCCCCCTCTCCTTTATAAGGAGAGGGTTGGGGTGAGGTGAAATTTTTTCTGGAAATGTTATTGATAGCAATCACCGCCGAGTCTACTTTCGGCGCCGGGCTGAAATATCGGGCCGGAACCTTCATAACCATTTTGGGCTCCCCGTAGGCCTTGACCGAAATCGACAAAATACTCTCCTTTCCATCCCGGGCCACTATCCTCTCCGCCACTTCCTTTTGTACTAGGAGCACCATCCGCTCCGGCTGCCGGTCGGCTGTCAGGAATTTTTTCAAAATGGCGCCGGTGATGTTGTAGGGGATGTTGGCGATTATTTTATAGGCGCTAGGCGCTAGGCCATAGGCGCTAGCATTAAAATTTAAGATGTTATCATGGATCAAAACCAGAGAACCATTTTTAATTTGGGCGGAAAACTTCTCTTTTAGAAATTCGAACAACTCGTTATCTTTTTCTATGGCTATAACATGTTCCGAATTTTCTAGAAGTCTCTCTGTAAGTTTTCCTTTTCCGGGACCTATCTCTAAAATTACGTCATTTTGTCTCATTTCTCCTACTTCAATTATTTTTCGTAGAGCAGATTCTGACTTTAGGAAATTTTGCCCCAATGATTTCTTAGCTTTGTGTTTGTAATTTTCTTTTTGCATTTTTACTAAAGCCTAGCGCCTATGGCCTAGAGCCTGTTAAACATAAATTGTTTTGATTCCCTTCTCGCCCTCTTTTTCCAATAAGTCTGCCGGGATGTCGGAAATAAATTCGGAGGGGGCATTGATCTGTCGCGAGCCGAAGATGGTGCGGAAGTTGGTAAATGACAAAAATAATTTTTCTTTGGCGCGAGTAAGCGCCACGTAGAAAAGCCGGCGCTCCTCCTCCATGTCTTCCGGTGTTTTCGTCTCACCGGCTCGCTGATTAGGGAAGAGTCCATCCTCCAGACCGGTAACAAAAACATTTTTGAACTCAAGCCCCTTCGACGCGTGCACGGTCATTAATTTTACGGCCTTTATTTCTTTTTTCTTTTCGTCGTTGATCATTATGCTATCCTGATCCGAGGCCAGCGACGCATCCTCCAGCAATTTTTCAATTCCTTTTCCTCCCTCCAAATTGTCATATTTTAGCGCCAAAGTGGCCAATTCCTTAATGTTTTCAAGCCTTTCCCGGTCTTCGTCGCCCCCCTCTGAAAGCTCAAATTCAATGCCGGATTTCTTGACTGTGAACTTGATTACCTCAGTTGCTCGCGAGGTTTGGATCTTCTCTTTTATCTCTTCCAGTAGTGTATAAAAATTATTTATCTTAATTTGTGTTTTTATTGGCAAACTCTCTCGATCACCTGCAAAAATTTTCGCCAGGGTCGCCTTGCCTATGCCTCGCGCCGGGAAATTTATGATTCTTTTTATATCTGACAAACTCGTAGGGTTCAGTGCGGCGCGCAGGTACGCCAAAGTGTCCTTGATTTCTTTTCGTTCGAAAAATTTCACCCCCAGCACTTGATAAGGGATGTTGTACCTTAGCATCGCCTCCTCCAACACTCGTGATTGAAAGTTCGCGCGGTAGAGGACAGCAATGTCGGACAAACTTGTGAAGCCGCTACTGATTTTTCCGAGCGACGAGGCGGTAGATGCGCTAGGCAGGGAGGAAAAATTAGAAGCGGCGGAACCATCGCTGAGTTCTAAAATTTTTGTCGCCACGAAGTCCGCCTCATCCGTCTCATCCAGCGCCTCATAGATGGAAATTTTCTCGCCGGCATCATTTTGCGTAAATAAATTTTTATCCGGGCGGTATTTATTTTTCTTGATGACAGTATTGGCCGCTTCCAGGATATTTTTGGTCGAACGGTAATTTTCCTCTAATAAAATTATGGTTGCGTCCGGATAATCCTTCTCAAAAGATAAAATATTTTTTAAATTCGCTCCGCGGAAACTGTAAATTAGTTGATCGCTGTCTCCCACCACGCAAATATTTTTGTTATTTTCGGAAAGTAGTTTGGACATCAGATACTGCACCTCATTCGTATCCTGGTACTCATCGATGTGCACGTACTCCCATTTTTCCTGATAAATTTTCCGTATCCCCTCATTCTCTTTGAGTAATTTCACCGTTTTTAGCAGAAGGTCGTCGAAGTCCAGGGCATTCTCCGTCATTTTCTTCTTCTCATACAGGTTCCAGACTTGGGCTACGATTTTGCCCCAAAAAACACTAGAGTCGTTAGCTTTTTCGGCATAGTCCGATGCCTCGACGAATTTGCCTTTTTCCCGGGAAATGATGTTTTTTATGCGTTTTGGGTCGTATTGCTTGGGGTCAAGCCCGATTTCTTTGATGGATTCTTTTACCAAAGATGTCGAATCGCCTTCGTCGAGGATGGTGAAGTATTTATTGAGTCCGAGGGCTCGCGCGTTCTCTTTTATGATGTAAACTCCAAGTGAATGAAAAGTGCTGACGAAGGGAATACTATCCTGCCCCTGCGCATTCTTATCTATCTCCGCGATTACCCGCTCCCGCATCTCCTTGGCGGCTTTGTTGGTGAAGGTAACGGCTAAAATCCTGCTCGGCTCGACGCCGTTCTTTATCAAATTCACAATCCGGTGGGTAATCGTCTTGGTTTTGCCCGCCCCCGCCCCGGCCACAATCAAAAGCGGGCCCTGCATATGGCTCGCCGCCTCTTTTTGCTTAGCATTGAGTCCGCTTAGATGCTCATTGGGATGCTGCATTCACCAAATATAGCATAGACAAGCGAAATTTACTGATTTTTTATTGCCCCCATTTTTCTCTTTGTACTATTCTCTGCATGGCGCGGATCGCATATTCTTTTATTGTCTCATCATGACGAAAGAATCCGCCTTTCGGCTCCACGCCACTTATTCTTTTCAGCCATTGCATATAGCCCAACACTGCATTGTGCATCTGGGTGCCACCCCCCGCCTCTGCCTTGTGTTTTATAAAAGCTTTTGCCCCTTGTTTTGCCAATTTATTCCACTGCTCCATTTTATCCGGGTTATCAAAAATTCTACCCAGATTACTTTTTGTAGCCTGGTAGGCTTCTATCAACGCCTCATCATTTAGGTGAAAAGGATTGGCGGCAAAATCTGATGGGATGCCGGTGCGCATAGCAGTTTGGATCGGGCTTTCATGAATTTGTCCGCCCCACCC
>DATDVS010000025.1:0-2350 GCA_036517535.1 Minisyncoccota bacterium | reverse complement strand
CAGCATCAGAATCGGCCGAGTGTGGCCTTCGGAAATTTTCCCGAGCGAAAGCGCCTCCAGCACTTCTTCCGGCAAGCCCAGAATGCGGATGGAATTGGTCACGTATTCGCGGCTCCGGCCGATCTTTTTCGCAATTTCGCCGTGAGTGAATTTAAATTCATTATAGAGACGGGAAAATGCCCTGGCGCGATCCACCGCGTTCAAATCTTCGCGCTGAAGGTTCTCGATAATCGCGAGTTCCAACTTCGCCATGGCCGTGTCCCCGGTTCTGATAATGACCGGCACCTGTGAGACTCCGGCCATTTTGGCGGCGCGGAGGCGGCGTTCACCGGCAATTAGCTCATATTCGGTCACGATCCCTCCGTCCCCTTTTTCAACTTCCAACCTCGACACGGTGAGCGGCTGAAGCACGCCATATTGTTTGATCGATTGAGCGAGGTCTTGCAGCCGGTCCTCGTCGAAATCGCGCCTCGGCTGATAGGGGTTGGGCTTCACTTTGTCGGTATCGATCCAGAAAATTGAGTTGGAATACAAATTCGACATTGATTTATTTTAGCATATAAAGTAATATTTCTGAACGACCGCCTGCCGAGGTGGCGGAATGGCAGACGCAATGGACTCAAAATCCATCGATCGCAAGATCATGAGGGTTCAACTCCCTCCCTCGGCACTTATTTTTTATGCAGGAAATTGAAGAAAAAAATCATACGACAAAAATTGAAAATTTCGAAATCGAGGGGCCGACGAAACTTGCCGGGTCCATTCGAACTAACGCTTCTAAAAACGGATCAGTAGGCCTGCTTTGCGCTGCTCTACTAAATAAAGGCAAAACCACTCTGCATGGAATATCCCGCATCGAAGAAGTCTTCAGAATGATGGAAGTATTGGAGAGCATCGGAGTGAAAATTAAATGGATAGCTCCCCATAGCGTAGAGATACGAGTCCCGGAAAAATTCGAAATGAATAAGCTCAACAAAGATTCGGCGCTTAAAACCAGAAGCATTGTCATGACGGCCGGCCCTCTGATTCATTATCTTAAGTCTTTTTACTTGCCGCACGCTCAAGGCTGCAAGCTTGGCAAAAGAACCGTCAGCGCGCACATTTACGGCCTGGAAGAAATGGGGGTTGATGTAAAAGTGACCAATCAAAATTATTTTTTCAAATACAAAAAGCTGAAGCCGGCGAGGATAATCATGTATGAATCGGGCGACACGGCTTGTGAAAACTTGCTTTCGGCCGCCGCTTTGATTCCGGGCAAAACCACTATCAAGTACGCCAGTTCCAATTACCAAGTGCAAGAGATTTGCTTCTTTCTGGAAAAACTCGGCGTCAAAATCGAAGGCATTGGCACGACCAGCTTGACCGTGCATGGAGTGAGTGAAATAAATAAAGATATTGAATACTACAACAGCGAAGACCCGATCGAATCGATGATGTGGATTACGGCCGCGATTGTCACCGGATCGGAGCTGACGGTGACCCGCTCCCCGATAGATTTTCTGGAGCTGGAGTTATATAAACTAAAGAAAATGGGGCTCCGGTATAAAATTTCAAAACCCTACAAAGCCCGGAACGGCTATACTAGTTTGGCAGATATCCGAATCTTACCCTCAAGATTGAGGGCGCTCGAAGATAAAATAGAAGCCCGGCCCTATCCCGGAATAAATATAGACAACCTGCCTTTCTTCGGATTGATCGCCGCTTGCGCCAAGGGACAAACCTTGATCCACGACTGGGTTTATGAAAATAGAGCAATTTACTTAACAGAACTTAACCGCCTCGGCGCCAATATATTACTCGCCGATCCGCATCGAGTTTACGTAGAAGGACCTACGGAATGGAAATCAGCTCAAATTGTCTGCCCGCCGGCCCTTCGACCTTCAGTGGTGATAATGCTGGCAATGCTGGCTGGGAATGGCACGTCCGTCCTTCGGAATGTCTACATGATAAATCGCGGGTATGAAAACATGGTGGGCAGATTTAATTCAATTGGGGCGAAAGTAAGATCTACGCAAAATTAAATGAACAAGGTTATTGTAATAGTCGGCCAGACTTCTACAGGGAAAAGCGACTTAGCGGTCCGGGTAGCTAAACGGTTCGGGGGTGAAGTAATCATCGCTGATTCTCGGCAAATTTATAAGGGAATTGATCTCGGGAGCGGAAAAATCTCACAAGGGGAGATGGATGGTGTTCCGCACCATCTCCAGGATATTATCGATCCAAGAGAAAATTTTTCGGTCCACAACTATAGGAAACTCGCGGAAAAGAAAATAAAGGAAACAATAAATCGCGGAAAGCTTCCAATAGTCGTCGGCGGAACGGGATTTTATGTTGAGGCTCTTACTGCCGG
>DATDVS010000024.1:0-13830 GCA_036517535.1 Minisyncoccota bacterium | reverse complement strand
GAGAGGACCGGAGTGAACTGACCTCTGGTGTATCTGCTGTCCTGCCAAGGGCACTGCAGAGTAGCTATGTCGGGAATGGATAACCTCTGAAAGCATCTAAGAGGGAAGCCAGCTTCAAGATTAGGAATCGTTAAGAACCCTGAGAGATGATCAGGTTGATAGGCTTTAGGTGTAAGCGCAGTAATGCGTTCAGCCGAGAAGTACTAATGTTTCGATTCCTGTTAAGAAATTTGTAAACCACATCTCCGACCTCGGTCGGGGTTACAAGAAAAAATAAAAAACTCGAATATAATGTTCTGGTGCTTTGACGGCGGAGTCACATCTCTTCCCATTCCGAACAGAGCAATTAAGCCCGCTAGTGGCGATGATAGTCATAATGGCGAAAGTAGCTAGGCGCCAGAACAATGTATTTGAGACGGTACTACCTAAAAACCCCTTATAAATAAGGGGTTTTTAGGCTTGACTTTTTCATATAATGTGTGATATAATGCCAAGCGAGGTGCTCCCATGAGGGAAATAATTGTTTTTGCGATGGCGTTCGCCATCGCTCCCATGATTCTGAGGGCTCTGAAGCCTCGGAACTGGGAAATCCGGCAGGTGGCGCAGGAGCGTCACCTGCGGGTCAAGAAAATTCGCGCGCGGCTCATCGCCGCGTAGCGAGAAGGGGGAAGGTTCGTGGCTTTGCTGCGGACGCCCCCTTTCGTCGTTTTTGCCCGGTTTTTGTGATAATATATCCTCATGACTTGGGGGCTCAGACGGCAACTTTTCTATTCGTCGGTGGTAGTGGGATTTTTCCTGGTTTTTGGATTTCTGATAATTCGCCCTTATTTTAACAAGGCTCCGACTTGCACGGACGGCCGGCAGAACGGCACCGAGACGGGGGTGGACTGCGGCGGATCATGTTCCCGCGCTTGCGCACAGGACTCCGACCCGATCGCGATTGTTTGGTCGCGCGCATTTAGAGTGGTGCCGGGCCGTTACAATGCAGTCGCTTACCTTGAAAACCATAACAAGAACAAAGCGATAAATAAAATAAATTACCGCTTTCGCTTCGCGGATGCGAACAATGTTTACATTGGCAAGCGTGAAGGCTCGGCCTTCGTGCCGCCATCCGGCAAGTTTGTGGTATTCGAGCCGGCGATAGACATCGGGAATTCCATTCCCGTCTACACTACTTTCGAATTCACCGGGGTACCGAACTGGATCCAGATTTCCGAAGAGAAAATCGGTCAGTTAAAAATTTTAGTTTCGAATATTGAACTCAAGGATCCCGAAACATCGCCGGCGCTCTCAGTCCGGGTAGAGAACAATTCGCTCTTCACCGTGCCGGAAATAAACGTGGCGGCGATCCTGTATGACGCCTCGCACAATGCCATTTCCGCCAGCCGGTCCTATATAGACACTCTTCTGGGCGGGGAGGCGGTGGATGTGAATTTTACCTGGCCGGAGCCCTTTTCTGCGGAGGTGGTGGCTACGGAAATTATTCCGATGTATAACATTCTCCTGGTGAAGGTAGACCAAAATTAATCCGCCAAAACTTTTCACAGATTAAAATTTAATGATATTCGTAATTAATAATAAAAATTTAGGCGGATAAATGGCGGAGAAAGCATTAAAGAGAATAGACTGGATGCTGGTTTTCTTCATAATCCCGATTGTGCTCGCCGGGCTTTTTACTATGAAGTCATTTGCGATAGATGAGGGGGGAGGCACCTTCTTTGACAAGCAGCTGATCTGGATAGCCATATCGCTCGGCATATTTTTCCTGTTTTCTTTTTTTGATTTTCGGTTCTTGAAGCGCACCGAGGCCCTTGTGTTCCTATTCCTGTTTTTTTGCTTTGTGCTCCTGGCGCTTTTTATCGTGGGCTATGCTTCACATGGGGCGAAAAGCTGGTTTTCCTTCGGACTGTTTTCTTTCCAGCCGGTCGACATGATGAAGCTGGTGCTGATTCTCATCTTGTCCAAATATTTTTCCCGCCGGCACGTGGAGATCCGCGATATCAAGCACATTTTTATTTCTTTCCTCTACACGCTCATCCCGGCGATCCTCGTCCTCCTCCAGCCGGACCTGGGTTCGGCCATGATCATATTCTTGATCTGGCTGGGCATGGTGCTGGTGTCGGGAATTTCCAAGAAACACCTGCTTTTTGTTTTTCTCGGCGGCGTCGCCTCCTTTGCGCTCCTTTGGCTTTTTGTTTTTGCCCCGTACCAGAAGGACCGCATTATAAATTTCCTGAACCCGATGGCCAATATCCACGGCTCGGGCTACAACGTCATGCAGTCGACCATTGCAGTGGGGAGCGGGCAGGTGCTCGGCAAGGGCTTGGGCTTCGGCACCCAGTCGCGTTTGAAATTCCTGCCTCAGCCGCAGACGGACTTCATTTTTGCCGCTTTTGCCGAGGAGTGGGGTCTTATCGGCTCGCTCACCCTGATCCTCCTCTACGGGCTGGTCATTTGGCGAATACTCTATTTTGCCGCTTTCGGAGCTTCCAACTTCGAAATACTTTTTGCGATGGGTATTGCTATTTTCCTCATGAGCCATATATTGATAAATGTCGGCATGAACCTGGGGCTCCTGCCGGTCACCGGTATTCCACTGCCTTTCATGAGCTATGGGGGGTCGCATCTCCTTACGGAATTCATGGGGCTTGGGATTCTCATGAGTATGCGCCGATACTCGAGATCAGTGCACCGAGACGACATGAAACATGAATTTTTGGGAATTTGACCTCACCCCCCAACCCCTCTCCTTGGCAAGGAGAGGGGAGCTACGAGCTAATCGAGTAGCGGGTGAGGTAAAATTATGCAAATTATTGATGGTAAAAAATTAAGAGGGGAAATTTTAGAGGAGATAAAAAGGCAAGTCGCGGCTTTACCGTTTGTGCCTATTTTCTGCGATGTGCTGGTGGGGGAGGATCCGGCCTCGGCACAATATGTGCGGATGAAGCGGAAGACCGCTGAATCGGCGGGGATAAAGTTCCACAATGCGAATTTTCCGGCGACGATTACCACCAAAGAGCTGATAAAAGAAATTAAAATTTTAAATGGCATGCAAAATATGTGTGGCATAATTCTCCAACTGCCGCTACCGGAGCATATCGACCGGCGGCTGGCGCTCGACGCCATCGATCCGCATCTCGATGTAGACTGCCTGGGCACTAAAGCTTCGGCAGAATTTTATTCCGGCAAAACTGACCTTGGTTTTCCGACGGCGCTTGCTTGTATGTCTTTATTAGATTCGCTCGGTTTGGACCTGAAAGACAAAAAAATAGTCTGTCTGGGGCAAGGAGAGCTGGTGGGCAAGCCCGTTCTTGCGCTCCTTAAATTCCGGGGGCTTGATGCTGTGCCGGTGGTCCGCAAGACCGAAAACAAAGAAAAAATAATAAAAGAAGCCGACATAATAATCTCCGGCATCGGCCACGGCAAACACATAACGAGGGACATGGTGAAGCCGGGAGTAGTCCTAGTAGATGCCGGAACTTCGGAGGACAAGAATGCGATAGTGGGGGATGTAGATCTGGAATCCGTCCGCGACGTGGCTTCCTACGTGTCACCCGTTCCCGGCGGCGTGGGACCCGTCACCGTCGCCATGCTTTTAAATAATGTATTAACAGTGGCGAAAGAATCTGCCCATCGGCAGACAAGTTTAAAATGAAAATATATTATCTCACTGGTGTTTCTGGTGCGGGGAAGTCTGCTGTTGCAAAAAAGCTGGCTGAAAAAGGTGTTTTTTCTATAGATGTGGATTCTGTTAAAGGTTTATGTCATTGGAGGGATAAAAATACTGAGGAAATAGCACAGTGGCATCCAGGCATGACAAGCGAATGGTATAAGAGCCATAAGTATATTTGGGACAGGGAAAAATTAAATAATTTAATAAAAAATAGCGGTAAAAACACAATTGTTATAGCCGGACTGGCGCATGATAGTTCTGAGCTGTGGGATTTATTTGATAAAGTTTTTCTGCTATATTGCAATAAAGAAACTTTTATTAAAAGAATCACAGAAAGGGAAAACCATGATTTTGGAAAACACTCTTTAGAAAAAGAATATATTTTAAGCTGGCATAAAGACTTTGAAAATGAAATGCTAGAAGGAGGAGCAGTGCCCATAAATACAGAGCACCCTCTCATGGATGTTGTAGAGGAAATTTATTATAATTTAACAAATCTTAAATGAACGACGCGGTTTTTTATTTTTTTTATAACCTGGCGCATCGGTCGGATCTACTCGATCAGATAATTGTTTTCTACGCGGTGTATTTTCCTTATCTGGTCGTCCTCTTTGCCGGGATATTTTTGATCTTTTACTACAAATCCCTCCGTGCTTTCTTGGCAGTATTCCTTTCTGCGGGGCTTGCGGTATTACTGGCAAAAATTTTCAAAAGTCTAATTCATTTAGACCGGCCATTTGCCGCGTTTCCGGACATCCAGACCCTTTTCGCCGAAACCGGCTATGCTTTCCCCTCCAGCCACGCCACCTTCTTTTTTGCTCTGGCTGTAGCTTTATTTTTCTATAACAAAAGGGCCGGCTGGTGGTTTATGGCCTTCGCAGTCTTGATCGGGCTTGCCCGGATCATGGCCGGGGTGCACTCTCCACAGGACATCCTAGCTGGGTTTATACTCGGCGGACTCTCCAGTCTGGCCGTTGCATATTTAGTAAAAAGAATATAGAATACCCTTACTAAACTATGTGGCGCAGGAGAATTTTAGCCTTAATAATAATTTTATGTGCGGTAGGTATAGGCCTTTTTGTCTATAAATCTGAACCGCGGCTCAATAAGAATTTCGAGAATCAGAGATCGTTCTTTAAGAATCATCCTTTTCGCCTGGGGCTCGACCTCTCCGGCGGCAGCCACCTTATCTATAAGGCGGATGTGAGCGGGGTGCCTGCTGGCCAAGTGGGGGACTCGATGGAAGCGCTGCGCGATGTCATCGAGCGGAGGGTGAATCTGTTCGGGGTTGCCGAGCCGATCGTCCAGGTGCAAAAGTCGAGTTTCATCTCCGGTGGGGACGAGAAACTGATTGTGGATTTGCCAGGCATAACTGATGTGGAAAAGGCGACGGCCATGATCGGCCAGACCCCGCTCCTTGAATTCAAAGTGGAGCGCACCAGCGAGATTACACCGCAGGAAGTGACGGTGGATGCCGAAGGCACGGCCACTGTCAACGTCGGATCTTTGTATGAATCAACTGAGCTCACCGGCCGCTATTTGAAGAATGCCACTCTTGACTTTGACCCGAACACCCGTGAGCCTCGGGTAAATTTGAATTTCGACGAAACCGGGACGAAGCTTTTCGCGCAAATCACCAAAGAAAATATTAACAAAACCGTGGCGATATTCCTCGACGGCTCGCCAATCTCGACTCCGGTGGTGAGAGAAGAAATCCCCACCGGCACCGCGGTCATCTCCGGAGGCTTCACGCCAGCTGAAGCCAAGCTCCTGGTGGGAAGGCTCAATTCCGGGGCGCTACCTGTGCCGATCACACTCCTCTCCAGGCAGACCATTGGCGCAACGCTCGGCGACAGCGCTACCCACGCCGGCCTTAAAGCTGCCATCATCGGATTTCTGGCGGTGGCTCTATTTCTCATCCTCTGGTACCGCCTGCCCGGGCTGGTGGCTACCATTTCGCTTTCCATATTCGTGATTATAATGCTTACTTTGTTTAAGCTCATCCCCGTCACTCTCACTGCGGCGGGAATTGCCGGGTTTATCATTTCGATGGGGGTGGCCGTGGATGCCAACGTACTTATCTTCGAGCGAATCAAGGAGGAATTGCGGCATGGTAAAAGCGTGGCCGAGTCCGCTACCCTCGGATTTTCTCGGGCCTGGTTCTCAATCCGCGATTCGAATATTTCAAATGCCATTACCGCGCTTATTTTATTCTGGTTCGGCACATCTATCATCCAGGGTTTCGCACTAACGTTGCTGTTCGGCGTGATGGTATCGATGTTCTCCGCCATTGTCGTTACCCGGATTTTCCTCTACGCGCTTTCGTTCATCGGCGAGGGCAAGGTCGCCCGATTCCTCTTTTCAAGCGGAATCGGCAAGTAGAAAGTTATCAAGTTATAATGTTAAAAAAATACTTTACAAACTTTAAAAACTTTTAACTTCATAACTAAATTTGTATGTTCATAATAAAACACAAAAAAATATTTATTTGGATCTCGATAGTGCTGGTCATATTGTCGGTTGTTTCGCTTTTCGTTTTCGGGTTAAAGATCGGAATTGATTTCAAGGGCGGAGCCTTGGTGGAAGTTTCTTACGCGGGTGCGCGGCCGACCCAGGAGGAAGTACGGAAGAATCTGGAGGACCTAAATCTGGGGACCGTGCTCGTACAGCCTACCGGGGATGACGGTTACATCATCAAAACCCGCGACATCACCGAAGGCGAGCACAAAGCTATCCTGGCGGCCCTCTCAAATGGCGGCAAGACGCAAGTTGCCGAAAAAAGCTTCAATTCGATCGGCCCTTCGATAGGCCGGGAGCTTACCACTCGCGCGGCGCTTGCAATCGTCCTGGTATCTCTCGCCATCATTTGCTTTATTGCCTTTGCCTTTCGGGGGATTTCCAAACCGGTATCCTCATGGAAGTATGGTTTTATCGCCATAGTAGCGCTCCTTCATGATGTGCTCATCCCGATCGGAATATTCAGTGTTCTCTCGCATTATTATGGCGCGGAGGTGGACACTCTCTTCGTGGTGGCGGTGCTCACTGTGCTCGGCCTTTCCGTATCCGACACGATCGTCGTTTTCGACCGAATCAGGGAGAATTTGAAGAACAGGGTGTCTGCAAACTTTGCGGAAGTAGTGGGGCGTAGCCTGGAGCAGGCGTATGTGCGCTCGATTAATACCTCACTTACGGTCATCATCGTGCTCTTGTCATTATTCTTCTTCGGCCCGGAAACCACCCGCTATTTTGCCCTGATGATGACGGCCGGAATGTTCTTCGGCACGTATTCCTCTATCTTTTTGGCCTCTCCTTTGTTAGTATTAACAGAGGAACTTCAGAAGAAGTAATTTATAAGTTAATTGCTCGAGAAAAATCAAATTTTCCTGCGTTAGGTCATAAGGAGAATGCTCTTGGAAAATTTATTTTTCTCTCGCCAAAATTCATGACCTACATATTAATCGCCTTAGGAGTTGTAGTTTTATACTTCATATTTGTCTATAACGGCTTGGTGTCTTTGCGCAACCGCGCCAAGGAGGCTTGGGCCGACATTGAAGTACAGCTAAAGAGGAGATATGACCTCATTCCGAATTTGGTGAACACAGTAAGAGGCTACGCCACGCATGAGTCGAGCGCATTTGAGAACGTGACGAAAGCCCGCAGTATGGCGATGGGTGCCTCCGGTCCCACTCCGGCCCATGCACAGGCGGAGAACATGTTGACCGGAGCTTTGAAGTCAATATTTGCCATTGCCGAGGCTTATCCGGAGCTCAAGGCCAACCAGAATTTCCTGGCGTTGCAGAATGAATTGTCGGATACGGAAAACAAAATCCAGGCGGCGCGCAGATTCTACAACGCGAACGTGCGGGATCTGAACACAAAGATAGAAGTTTTTCCCTCCAACATGCTTGCAGGCGCGTTCGGTTTTTCAAAAATGGAATTTTTCGACCTGGGGGACACCGATGCGGCGCAGAATCCCGTTGAAGTTAAGTTCTAATTTATGATTACTCAGGAGCTTTTATCTTACGTTCGATCAGAATTAAATAAAGGCAAAACCCGCGAAGCGATAGAATCCGCGCTGCTCTCCGGCGGTGGGTGGACGACGCAGGATCTGAGTGAAGTTTTTCGCGCAGCCATGCCGCTTGAGAACTTGGTGAAGGCTCCGGCGCCTGTGCCCACAGAGGTTGCTAAAATTTCCCCGCCGCCCTTTTCATCTGCCCCACCTCTCCAATTTGATGCTGGTGCGCCGAATATTTCTTCCGATATTTCTCCCGTCATAGATCCGACCCGGGAGCGGGTCATTAATTCGGTGCAGACCCTGATGCATCGGGACGTGGCCAAGGTAATGGGGGAGAAGAAGAAATCCTCCTACTGGAAAGGAATAATCATTTTTACGGTAATCGCGGGACTCCTCTTTGGCGGATGGTTCTATCGCACAAAAATATTCTCTATAGCTCCCGGATTCGTCGGTGCGTACTTGCGTACCTATGACAAAGTCATGGACAAAATCAAATCGCTCATGCCGGATGGAGAGGATAGTGCCCCGAGTCTGCCACCCGTGCCTACAAGCCCTGTAGTGCAAGCCCCACTTCCACTTCCACTTCCACCTGCGCCTGCACCGCTTCCGCCGAGAGATTGCGGCACGAGCATCGCGCCGGATCGTACCAAGCTCTCCTCGTTCCAGAATGATCTCGTCCTCGAATGCCTGGGATCCGCGGCGCTCCGCTGTGAGAATGCGACCGCGATCCTGCAGGATCCGCTGTTTCCAAGCAACGTACAGATCGTAAATAAAAACAATATCTGCAGTTTCAGGCTCGCCTACTCCATCGACAGCGGGTTGATTGACCTGGCCGGCAAATCCCTCGCCGGGCAATACATATCTTGCCCGGTCAGCATCGTGAAAATGATGGACGAGTCGAACCCCAAGGCGGTCGCATTCAAGGCCCCGACGACGGGGGCACCCAGCATCTACGGGGCTCAAATATATTTCTACGGAACCCTCGGCTTGTTTATCGAGAACAATCTTGATATAAATAAAATTAGGGCTTGGGGCTGTACTGGGGACTTCATAGATTCAGTGATTTCTAGCTATCAAGCCACTCAAGCCAAGCCTTAAATTATGTCTACACTATATACGCACGTATCACAAAATGTTACCAAGACATGGCTCCTGATGAGCATATTCTTTATCCTGATTATTGGGCTCGGGTACTTTTTCAGTCTTTACTATGGCAACCCAAACATCCTTTACATTTTTGTCATATTCAGTATCGTGATGAATTTCATATCTTACTTTTTCTCGGACAAGATCGCTCTCAAAATTGCCGGAGCGAAAGAGGCCAGCCGGCAGGAACATTTTATGCTCTATACAACCGTGGAGAATTTGGCTATTACCGCAGGCCTACCGCTGCCTAAAATTTATATCATCAGTGATCCAGCACCGAATGCTTTTGCGACCGGGCGGGACAAGGACCACGCAGTGGTGGCGGTCACTACCGGACTGCTTAATATTTTAGAGAAGAACGAGCTCGAAGGCGTGATTGCTCACGAGCTCTCCCACATCGGCAACCGCGACATGCTGCTTTCCACCGTGGTGGTGGTGCTGGTCGGGTTCATTTCCATTGTCTCCGACATGTTCCGGCGGAATTTGTTTTTTGGCTCGAGGGATCGTAGCAGGGACCACGGGGGAGGCGGACTGCTCGTAATCGTGGGCATAGTGCTCTCGATACTTGCGCCGATCGCCGCTGTACTCATCCAGCTGGCTATTTCCCGCAAGCGCGAATTTCTGGCCGATGCTTCCGGGGCGCTGCTGACCCGCTATCCGCAAGGGCTGGCGAATGCTTTGCAAAAAATTTCACAATATTCACGGCCAATGGCCAAGCAGTCTACCGCTATCGCGCACCTGTATATTTCAGACCCCAAAGGCCTAAGTGCTGGCAAAAAAATTAGGGGCTTATTCGCTACGCATCCGCCGGTGGAGGATCGGGTCAAAGCGCTTGTGGGGTAATTATCCTCACCCCTTCCCCTCTCCATAGTAATGGAGAGGGGTGGATGCGAAGCAGACGAGGTGAGGTGTATTTAAAAGGCTTTTTTGCTATAATTTCCCTATGAATATCAAGGACATAGAAGGCTTGGCGGAGCTTGCCCGGATTGATCTCTCTCAAGCAGAAAAGGAGTCTTTGCTCAAGGATCTGGACAGTATTTTGGGCTACGTGAAGCAGATAGAAGAGGTGGAAGTAGTTCCGGACGTTGGACGTCCGGAACTCGGACGTCCAACGTCCGGAACGTCCGTGAATGTATGGCGGGAAGATGTGGCCGGGGCTCGCGATTTTTCGCGCGAGCTTATAATCAATCAATTCCCGGATAAGCAGGACGGATTCCTGAAAGTCAAAAAGATTTTATGATTAATTTAACGGGGCTGACAATCAAAAAAGCGCATGAAGCCATAAAAAGCGGGGAGTATACCTGCCGGGAGCTGACGCAGGCGTACCTGGATCAAATCGAAAAGAAAAACAAAGAGCTTAATGTGTACCTGGAAGTTTTCGGTGATGCCTTAGCACAGGCGGATGAAGCAGATAAAAAATTCAAATCCGGGACGGCTGTACTCTTAACCGGGATACCTTTCGCCATAAAAGATAATATTTTAATTGAAGGGAAGAAAGTTTCTGCGGCTTCAAAGATGCTTGAAAATTACATAGCATCATATGATGCCACAGTAATAAAAAAATTAAAAAGTGAAGGAGCGGTTTTTTTAGGTAGGGTGAACCTAGATGAATTCGCGATGGGTGGTTCGACTGAGAATTCAGCTTTCGGTCCAACACGGAATCCGCATGATCCTAGGAGAGTTGCGGGCGGAACTTCAGGTGGCTCGACTGCGGCTGTGGCGGCTGATATGGCACTTGTGGCACTTGGATCCGATACCGGCGGATCGGTACGAGAGCCAGCATCATTTTGTGGAATTGTCGGACTCAAGCCCACTTACGGACGAGTCTCAAGATATGGACTTATGGCTATGGGTTCGTCGCTTGATTGTATTGGTTCTGCTGCTAAAAATACCGAAGATGCGGAGATTGTCTTTAGGTCTATTGCTGGACATGACGACTTAGACAGTACTAGCCTGGAAGACACGAAAGAAAATCCTATAAATAAAAAACTTACAATTGGGGTGCCATGGGATTTTATAAATAAGGAGGGAGTCAATCCGGAAGTTAAGAAAAATTTTATGGCATCGGTGGAGAAACTAAAGGCGGGTGGCTATGAGGTGAAGGACATCTCTATCCAAAACATAGATCTGGTTTTAGCTATTTACTATATTATTATGCCGGCAGAAGTTTCTACTAACCTGGCACGTTTAGACGGAGTGCGCTACGGACTGCACCAGGACGGCAAGAATTTAATGGAGGATTATTTCTTTTCTCGAGGAAAAGGTTTTGGTCCGGAAACACGGCGCAGGGTACTTCTAGGGACTTATGTTCTATCCGCCGGATACTATGATGCTTACTACAGCAAAGCCCAAACTGCCCGGACATTTTTAAAAAAAGAGTTTGAGAAAGCTTTTAAAAATATAGATCTAATCCTAACTCCCACCGCGCCCATGCCGGCCTGGAAAGTAGGGGAGAAGAGCGATCCGTTGTCGGTTTATTTGGCTGATATATTTACCGTGACGGCCAATATTGTGGGTATTCCCGCGATTTCTGTCCCTTCTGGCTTTATGGAAATGGAAGGAAAGTCACTGCCGCTCGGCATCCAATTCATGGCGCCGCACGGGGGAGAGGATTTGCTTTTTGAAATTGGCAAGAAATTTGAACAGATAGCGCTTTAGGCGCTATCTGAAAGACCTCTCCCTAGACCTCTCCTGACAGGAGAGGGGAAAGCAAGGGGTGAGGTATATGGTAGAATATAAATAATGGACACCGCGCCTTTAACTAGCCACCAAGTGCTCGATCCGTCATATTGGTTTGACCTGATGTATCGTTTTTTCTATTGGCTTTTTACTTTTTTATTCCGGCCGGAAACGTGGGATGGCCTCCAGGTGCCGCTGACGCTCCTTTCGATCTTTTTTATCAGCATCATTCTCTATTGCATCATCCGGCTTTTTGAAATACGCAAGAAAGAGCATGCCCACCTGGAGCACGAGATCCATGAGTATGCCGAGAGCCAGCGTGAAAAGGAAAAGTTAAAACTGGAAAAAGAGAGTGTGTCGCACAACGAGCATTGGCGGCAGGTACTGACCTACCTTTTCTCCGAAGACACGAGCAGTTGGAAGCTCGCCATCATGGAGGCCGATGTGATGCTCGATATATTGATGGGCCAGCTTGGCTTCAAAGGAGAGGGCCTGGGGGAGAAGCTCAAAATGGCCGATCAGGACACTTTCCGCCAGCTCAGCCGCGCCTGGGAGGTGCACACGATCCGCAACAGGATCGCCCATGAGGGCCTCGCCTTCGACCTCTCCCAGCATGAAGCCAAAAGGGTAATCGCCATCTACGAACAAATCTTCCACGAGTTCGGGTATATATAATACCTCACCTCAAATCCTCTCCTTGTAAAGGAGAGGCGGATAAATTGTTGCGGGGCCCGGAAGTGCGCCGGGGTCTCGAGGTTATGAGCCTCGCGAGATACTTCTTCTCTACCCCGCTGTGTTCATATAGCTTATAGTAAAAACCTATTTTTTGCAAATAATCGTTGAAAAAATGGCACAATATGCTATTCTTCAGGTTAATGTCGGGGTAGCTCAATCGGTAGAGCGGAGGACTCATAAGCCTCAGGTAGTGGGATCGTAACCCACCCCCGACACAACTTTGATTTAATAAATATTGGTTAGGTAAATACCCTGTCACGAAGTATAATGTAGAGGTGCCGGTATTCAAGAAAGTAAATAAGAATTTCTTCAAGAAATGGTCGCCTGATATGGCATATGTGCTCGGTTTTTTCGCGGCGGACGGATATATTACAGTTAACAAAAGGGGAGGGCAATTTTGGTGTATTCAAATCAATGACAAGATTTTATTAGGAGAGATAAAATCTGTGATTAAATCAAATCATAAAATTAGTGTTCGTTTACGTCGTAAAAAAACAGAAAATACTTCGTATAGAATTCAAATAGGAAGTATTGCGATGTGTAATGATTTACGCAAACTTGGTTTTTCAGAAAGAAAAACAAAAAGTCTGGCGATACCCAATGTTCCCAAAAAATATTTCTCTGATTTTGTGCGAGGCTATTTTGATGGAGATGGGAATGTGTGGTCTGGGCTAACACACAAAGAGAGTAAAAGTCCAAGCTTAACAATACAAACTGTTTTCACCTCGTGTTCTTTAGATTTTTTGGAAAAATTAAAGGATAAACTGGCAATCTTTGGTATTTCTCCCGGCAGAATAAGAGAAAAAGATGGCTATTATCGGTTGGTTTATAGCATCAACAACTCTTTGAAATTATACGAATTTATGTATAATGGTTGTAGCAAGGACTCAATAGCTTTATTAAGGAAAAAGCAGGTCTTTGAGAAGTTTAAAAATTTGCGTTTGCAGCTGTAGCTCATCGGTAGAGCGCGCCCCTGTAGATTACTGCAGCTTCCCCGTAAAAGCGGGGTTGAAACTCTTTGGGATATCGGTGAAGGCTAAACTCCGACCTAGGTCGGAGCATGCGAATACCGAGGGAACTTCGACATTCGGTCGGAGAGCGCCGTAGAGACTAGATACCAGAGTGCCTAAAGCGAAAGCGATGGCAAAGATATAGTCCACGCCTTTATGAAAATATTGGATAAGTGCACGGGCGAGGTAGCGGGATCAACACCCGTCAGCTGCGCAAGAAACAAAAAATTCCGAAGAATATTCGGAATTTTTTGTTTTAAATTGAATTGTGAACCTACGGCGCAGGCTCAGGTGATGGCGCTGGTTCTTCTGCTGGAGTTGGAGTAGGGTCAGGGCTTGGGGTTGGTTCCGGAGCAGGTGCTGGCTCAGGAGCTGGCTCGGCTATCACCTCCGGCGCTGGAGCTGGCTCTGGGCTTGGCTCCGCCACTACTTCTGGTTCAGGTGCAGGCTCCGGTGCGGGTGCGGGGTCAGGAGAAGGACTTGGTTCAGGCGTAGGCTCCGGTGCGGGTTCGGGGGATGGCTCAGGTGTTGGGCTGCCTTGCCCTGAGCCCGTCGAAGGGTCGCCGCCGACT
>DATDVS010000023.1:0-3723 GCA_036517535.1 Minisyncoccota bacterium | reverse complement strand
AAATCAGTTTTTAACAGATCCGGATTTATGGTGTTGAGTAAGGCGTAGGCGCCTAGGGCGATGACTAACCCGAAAATGGCGTTGGTAATTCTCTGTTTTCCGTTTTCCTTGCTGGACACCAGCTCGCTGGTCATGTATTCTATGCCTCCGAGCACAATCATCACCACCGCCATCACTGCGGAGAGGCCGATAATGATTTTTATCATGACGTTTAGATACCCACCCAAAGCATATTCTTGTTGAGGGTCAAAGTTTGTAAGGTTTCCGTCTGGGCTAGGTAAAGGAGCCAATAGCTGGTATCCATTATTAACACAAACACCATCCTTAACTGTTGCCGGAGCTCGGCATATTGTTTCACTTATGCAGAAAGGATCCCAGATAGGGATTCCTGGACCTGGAGTTGGGAAACATCTTTCTGGGGGGGTAACACACACACCATTGATCTGTATTTGATTAGCCGGACAGGGTGCAGCACTTACCCCATAAGGTAGGACAATTGCAGTTGAGGCCAATATTATCAAAAACAGTAAGAGTATTTTTTGCATTTTAAAAATTGACATTTATTTCTTTACTGACCGACTCGAAAATTTTCCCGGAATTCTCTATTTCCAGCTTTACTTTGGAAGTACCGGAGGTGCCCACGGGCGCCTGGAGGGGCAGGATGTTTTTCATACCCCCCCGCGTAGCTACGTCCAAGCCGTTTATAGACCACCGCCAGACCAATGTGGGAATCCTTATATCTGTCACCGAAATATAATAAGGCACAGCTACCAGGGTCGCGCTTCCCTCGATGTTTGCCGAGTCGTTTAGGGTATGTTCCCAAACCGTACCGGTTTTTTCATCCTGTTTATAAAAAGAAAGCTTCGGCAAAAATGTGCCTATGGCCACGCTGGCGGACGATGAATTACCGCCATCCACGGTCGAGGCTGTGGCCGACACGTTGCTCGAATCGTCCAGATAATCACTCACAAAATAAAAGAAGTTTTTCCCATAGCCCGAGTCCCCCGGCATATTGTTGTAATCTTTTTTCCATTCGTAGGTCATATTTTTTGGGCTGACTTTTACCCCACCCGTTCGTATTTCCGGTATAGCCACCACTTTTATCTCACTTTCAGCCGAAGGCAGCGCCTTGCCGCGGTAAAAGGGAGGGACATAAGAACCTGTCGCCTGCCAGAGCAGGGCCAGCGAGGCTGGCCGGATTATCAGGGTTTTTTCGACAAGCCCGTCCGGCAAGAGTATGGTGGCGGTGATCGTATTTTGCGATCCGGCCGCCGGGGCCTTGAAGCTGAAAGACTTCTTACCTGTGCCGGAAGAGGCCGCTTTCCCGTCCACGAACCAGGAAATCAAAACCGTGTCCAAGTTGTTGGCATAGCTCGACAGGGTGATGTTTGTATTCTCAGAAGGAGCCGGATTGGCCGGAACTGTATTTATAGAAACGCTCGAAGGAGTCGCGGCGGTAGCTTTAAGAGCAAAAGAAAAGAAAACCAGTACCAAAGTAGCGACCCCAAATAACTTAGAGAGCGACTTAAAATTCATATCATAATTATACCACAGTCTTTAGTTCTGACTGCTCAAGCTCGAGCTTGGCTTTCCTGTTGGACAATATCTGTGACGGGTCGGAAGTGATGATCTGGTCTTCGGTGTAGGAAGCGATCGTCTTGATCGCCACGTGTTTGAGGCCGGCGAAGAATATCCCTTCCCCTACCCCGGACTCCAGAAGCAGATACTTTTCCTCGTCGGTGAGATTGAAAGTTTTCTGCAGGACGTCGATAGTGGTCGGCGACTGCTTGAGCAGGAGCTGGATGGAGGAGTTGGTGATGATCGGGATGCCGTAGGGGGAGTTCATGAAGTCTCCGGCATCTTGGGTGATGGTTGCTAGGCCCAGATAATATTTCCTGCCGCGCTTGGCGATGGAATAGAGGAAGGAGGCCGTGTCCTCGGATTTCATCATCCACCAGGCTTCATCCACCACTAGCAAGCGCTTCTTCAGATTTTTCCTGATCGAGTTCCAGATGTAATGCATGATAATGTACATGGCCACAGGCTTGAGCTCGTCTTCCATATCGCGTACGGAGAAAACCACGAACTTTTTGTTGATGTCCACGTTCGACGGCCGGTTTAAAAATGTCGCCCAGGATCCGCGGGTATATTTGGTAAGCCGCTGGATGATCGAATCGCTTCCGTCCATTCCCGCCAAAACCATTTCGAAATCCGAAAGTAGCGGCGGCTCGACATTAGAAAAGTCGGATTCCGGGGTGATGTCCTTGATGGCGTAAGTTTCGGAAATGGCCCTATCCACCATCGAGTCTTCCTCCGGAGTAAGCCCGCCCAGCATCAGCCGGAAAAGCCCGACCAAATTTATGATATTAGAACGGAGCACATCCTCGGCGGTCTCGTCCTCTCGCGGTATTGGTAAGTCGAACGGATTTATGTGGTGGTCCGACGAAAGCGAAATGTTGAAATACCTGCCCCCGGCGGCCTCGGCCAGGTATTCGTATTCCCTCTCCGGGTCTATGACTATCACATCTACGTCAAACATCAGCGACCGCAGAATTTCCAGCTTGGTGGCGTAAGATTTTCCGGCTCCGGCTTTGGCGAAGGTTACCGAATTATAGTTCTCCAGGCTGAATCTGTCGAAAATAACGAGAGACGAGTTATGCCGGTTTATGCCGTAGAGTATTCCCTTATCCGAAGTCAGGTCGAAAGAAACGAAAGGGAAAATGCTCGAGAGCGGCTCGGAGTTTAATTTCTGGTTGATGTTTAGGAGGTCGGTATTGAGCGGGATGACGCTTTTGAAGCCGTCTGCCTGCTGGAACAGCGCTGGCTTGATGTAGATTAGCTTGGACTCGAGCATGGATTTTATCTCGTTTTCCACGCGGAAGAGCTCCATCTCATCGTTGGCGTAGATGGTAATATATATCCCCACATCGAACATTTTCTCCTGCGCCTGGATCAGGTTGTCGCGGAGCCCTTCGAGGTCCTGGTAGGCGGTATCGAGCATAGGATCGCGCACCATGCCGCGAGCCTCGCGCACCGCGATCTGGCTCTGCACCTCGGCTACTTTCTTCTGGAACTGGCGGAGCATGAGCGAGGTGTCTATCGGATGGATGAAAATGGAAATATCGAAGACTTTGTCCAGGTTGATGATCGGCGAGAACCAGTTGTCCGAGAGATACCTCGGGTAGGATATGATGAAGAAGGTTCGAGCGATTTTGTCGCCCAGGTTGATGGACTTGGATTCAATCTTGAGCGCCGAAGGGGCGACCACGTCCTGAAGTTCGAGTGATGCCGACTCGTATATTTCCTCTGGCAATACCGCCAAGGTAGAAGCTCGGGGGCCGGCTCCTCCCCCATCACCACCTCTTCCTAAAATTTTATCAAAAATGGACATGATATGTCTAAAATTAAGCTCCCAGCTTAATTTTCCCTTCGACTTCCCCGGGATTGAAAACTTTATAAAATACTTCCACGATCTCTTCGGTGCCCAGCTGGGCCGAGTTGATGCCCGAGCGGGCCAGGCCCTGCTCTACCACGCTGACTCGCTCCTCGAGCTGGGAGCGTTTCTCTTCGAAGTCTTCCTCCTTGGCCACCCGCTTTTCCTCCTTGCTGCGGCCACCGAACAAATTCTTGAATATGCTCGAACTATCCGATGGCACTAGTGTATGAGTGTAAGGCACCACCACGAAAAAGCTTTTGGTCATTATACTGACAGTCTCGGTGAAA
>DATDVS010000022.1:0-5781 GCA_036517535.1 Minisyncoccota bacterium | reverse complement strand
ACCATCATCACTGGTCGAGAAATCTGGAGGAATACGTGAGGGAATTCTGCTTCAGATTTTCCTCACCGGAAATGTTCGAAAACCCCATATTCTACCTCAAAAAAACACTATCGCTTGTACCAATTGACTAGGAATGCCCGTTTTTATGAAGCATCCAAAAGTTAAATTTAAAATTGACACCACCAAGGACCTCCGAACGTTTAGGGCCTTTGTTAATGATTCTAAATATGACGGCGGCAGGAGTTTAAGATGGGGGATTTTCCGCAAACATCCCAGTGTGTGCCGCTTTATGAATGACCGGAAAAGAGTGGATGCTTACATCCGAAGTATATATAAAAAACGGGCCGGGGATATGGCCGAGGCTCTGGAGTTTTATAGAAAGCAGTGGAAAGCGAAAGAAAATGTATTTTTTAGTTTAACCGATAAACTTTTTCCGGGTTTTTTCTGGCCCAAAGGGAAATATATAGCTTATCTCACTATCTGGAGCATGTTCCCGCGCTTTCTTGAAGATAAGACATTCCAAATTCCGTTCAGGTATCGCAGAAAAAAATATGTGAATGTGATTATTGCGCACGAAATGCTTCATTTTATCTTTTATGAGTGGTTTTATAAACAATATCCCCGCTATCGCCAACCTCGCTACAACTATTTCGTGTGGAATGTATCGGAAATTTTCAACGTTTTAATTCAAGATTCTTATCCTTGGATTCGGACGTTCGGCATGAAAACGATGCCATATCCAGAGCATAAAAAAATTATTAGGCGAATTGGACTGGCATGGGCCGAAAGCCGGCCCGTTGGTAGATTAGTGGAAGATATAATACTAAAGGTGAAAAAAGAGCCAGCCCTCCGCCGCTTCTCTTAGTGTATTAAAAATTGTTCCATATATCTCGTCACTCTCGAGAGAGACGAGAGTGTCTTGGTTTGAGGAGTGCTAAGCCGAATCTGTCAATGCCCGGTTTTGAGGTAGGTGCTCCCGGGTTTTCCCGGAGCGGCTTTTAAAACAGCCCTCAAGAGTTTTAGGCGAAATTTATCGAGTTATGAAGCCGGGAGGGATGTTGTTGTTGGGGGTGCCGGATGCAGGCAAGGTGGTTAGGGCCTACTATGAAGAAGACAAAGATTTTTTAGGCAAGTTGCATCGTCACTATAGCCGACGCCGTCCACCAGTCGAGATATTTGGGAATATGGACTTGGTAAACTACATATTTCGTGATCAGTTAGAAAACCCGAAATATACCATCCATTACTGGGCATATGATGCGAATTCTTTGTCCGGCCTTTTGCGGGCTATCGGTTTCCGGTTGGTTAAAAAGCAAGAATTCGACCATCGTTATTGCAATCCAGAGCGTAAATTCTATACTTTATATATTAAGGCGGTGAAATAACAACACGATGTTCGAAGTTGAATTTCGGTCCAGGTTCAGCAAAGAGAAATACGATGCCCTTAAGGCGTATCTAGAGCAACACGCAGAAAATCTTGGAGAGGACAACAAAGATTGCTATTACTACATATTTCCCGATAAGCTGTTAAAGGCGGTGAATAATTTATCTCAAAAAACAGCGAAGCTTTCCCTCAAGTTTAATCGGATTGGCGATGGAGCGGTTTTCCCGGAGACAGAATTCTATTTTCCAGCAGAACAATTTGATAATGCACGCCGATTGTTGGATGGCTTAAATTTACCGGTTAAGGTGATGCACGGCCCGCAACAGAGGATTAATTATCGTTATAAGGACTGCGAGCTTGCTTTGAAATATAGCGATGCATGGGGCTATCACTTAGAGATTGAACAGATGATAAACTCTAAAGACGGACAGCCCATGGCCGAAGCCCATATTCACCAGGTTGCTATGGAATTGGGAGTGCAACTTATGTCGGAGGAAGAGCTGAAGGAATTCACCCGGCAAGCTGAAAGTAAGGCGTAATTCACCTCATCGTGAATCTGCGAGCAAGTTTGTTTCGGCCAGTTAAGCCGACTCATCAATTTTATGATGAGATTTCTTTGAGGAGTGCGACAACTGCGACTGCGACGGCTGAGACAACAAGGACCGATCACAGTCGGTGTTCCATGGGGGTTAGGGGAGCGATAGCTTCTCTAACCCCTTCTTTTTTGCGATAAGGATGGGTCTGGAGTAATTATTTCGTAGTCGGCGTTCTTCAAATATTTTTTTGCCGTATCGATTCCACATTTTTCGTTTTTTACCCAATTCTTTTTGGCTCGCCCGGAATATCCTTACGAGCCGGATGAGGAGGTCGGGGAAATTGCTTGATTTGCTGTATTCATCACGAATCCATTTAACAAGCGGCAATGGCGCTTTGGATGGAAATTTAACCCGTAATAGCCGGATCTCTGGATTGCCTGGGTAGTTTTCTATTCTAAGCGCCCGACTAAGCGGCGCTTCATTAAAAAGAGCCGCAGTTACAGCTTCTTTAAGGTAATGTCTGGCATCGGAAGACAACTTGCCTTGTTTTTCAATAGACTTCAGCATTTCAAATAGGACGAAGTGGGAAATTTCGTGGATCGCTATTCGAGAGAAACTTTCAAGTTCTTTTCCGTAAACTCTGGACAGGATAGAGAACGAAAAGCTTAACTTATCGAACGGCGAAAATGGGAGAAGAGTCGGCCTGGCAACGTAAGCGATCGGCTTTCTCCATCGAAAGCCCATGGATTTGCCAAGGGCTTCAAGGCAATGCTTCAAAGATCTTGCTGATATTGCCGCATCGCTTGCGGCTTTTTCGATGGCCGTTCGATGCGCGCTTATCATATTCTTGATGTATTTCTTAACGGCTGCCTTCGAATTAACTTCGGATTCGAGCAGCACTCGTAACTTCGGATGCGCGTTATAAATGAGATTTTTATGATTTGGATATTGGGGATGATTAAGAAACTTATAGAAAAGCCGGATCTCAGAGAGCTGTGTCAATCTTTGGATTTTGATTTTTGGCAGAATCATGTTTTTAATTATACATCCTGCAGGAAATAGCTCCGCCCTCACCATGAGACTCTCGGGGTTATTTAATATCAGGAGGGTGGCGATACGCTTTCTATTTTTACTTTGATTACTTTATTTCCTACTTGGTATTCCTTGGTCTCACCGGCTTTTGCCCCCAAAACAGCCTGACCAAGCGGGCTCTGGTAGGAGATGATTCCTTTTTCTGGATTCGATTCGGCGTACCCAGCGATTGTTATTTCCTTGTTTCTCCCATCCGAGAAAGACATTTTTGTTTTTGAGCCGATAGCGACCACGTTGACGCCTTTAGATTCGTCCTCGCCACTCACGAGTACCGCCTGTCTTATTTTTTCTTTGATATCCGCAATTTGCTTTCCAAGTAGCAGCTGCAGCGTTTCCACCTCTTCGAAAGCAGGATTGTCATGCCATAGATTGCCTCCTTGCTCTGCTGCCTCCATCTTGGTTTTACTGATTTCCGCATATTTCCTTTCCAGTTTCTTAACCTCTTCTCTTAAGTGGTGCAGACCTTGTTTAGTTAGTAGAATCTTACTTTTATCGGACATAGCTCATAAAAGAATTATTGATCTACAACAAGGACCGGTTGTAAGTCGGTGTCACTGCCGGCTTTGAGGCAGGCGCTCCTGGATTTTCTCGAAGGGATTTTTAAAATGCTCTCAAGAGTCCTGCTCCCGTTATTTTGCCTTCCTCGTAGCTTTCTTTGCCTTGGGCGCAGCAGCTTTTGCGCGGCGGGTCTTGTTCCCGATTTCTACGAATCTTTGATTCGTCAAGAAATCGCAATCCGCCTCTGGCGGAAATTTTCACCTACTTAGCTTTGCGTGCACGAGGCTTTTTAGTCGGTTTAACCGCCACTTTTGCCCTACGCGCCTTAAATCGTTCCACCCTGCCGGCGGTATCAATGAGTTTTGTTTCGCCGGTGTAGACCGGGTGGCACTTGGAGCAGATCTCCACTTTTATTTCCGGGCGCGTTGAACCTACCGTGAACGTGTTGCCGCACGCGCAGGACACTTTCGCCTTTTCGTAATATTGAGGATGTATATCTTGCTTCATTATCGCTAAGGTTGTCCCGCCTTTGGCGGCCTGCCTGCCGGCAAGGCAGGGATTCTCGATTTCTTACATCCGCAGGGTGGATAAAGAAATCGGGAGATGGATGTCTTTTTTTGCCATAATTTAACGAATCTTGATTTGTTTAAAATCATGAGCATCCCGCCAGCGGCGGGACGGCCATAAACGCGAATCTAATTTATCACCTCCGTATATTTTTTGCAAATTGCGTCCTATAAAATGCATACAGGGACCTTATGATGAAGGTCCCTGCGTATGTGGCGGGGCCGGAGCCCCTATTGGGTGCGGAGGTAGTCCTTGCCGAAGCCGAGGAATCCCCACAGAAGGAAAAGTAGAACAGCGGGTAATCCAGCGGCCGCAGTGCCTGCGGCAAGCATGGCGAGGCGCCCCTCTCCGATGAGATAGACGACCACCTTGTAGGCGCCAACGCCGGCGAGCGCCATAGCCGCGACTACGATGCCGAGCAGGACGACCGCCGTAATCACCCCCATGCGTCCCATTCGTGAGAGGTCTTCATCGTGATCGTGCCCGTGCCCATGGGTTTTTCTTTGTCTCAAGTGAAGCAGGCCATCGACCTCTTGCAGGATGACGCTGCCGCTCACCGGTTTCTGGAGGATTCGTGAAGCGCCGATCTCCTCCTGTCTGTTCTTGTCGAGCGACTGGCCCGTCATGAGAATGACGGGAGTTGCCGCCAGTTCTCTGACGCGTCGGATTACCTTGTCGCCGTCGAGTCCGTTCATCTGGAGATCGGTGATGACCAGATCGTACGGCTGAAAAGCTTGCTGCGCGGCATGGAACTCTCGGATCGCATCTGTTCCGTCGGGAACAGTGTCGACCCGGTGGCCGCCCGCTTCCAGAAGCTCCTTCAGAGCTTCCCGCAACAAATCGTAGTCGTCCGCGACGAGGATGTAGGCCATCTCGGCACACTCCTTTCTGGGTGTCCCTATGCGTCAAGGTGCCATGCGTTCTGCCGGGTTATTCCGGCGCGGGGCATGTGAGAATATTGTGCCAACAGGACGGAGGCAAGTCAAACGCTTACAGGAAGGCGGGCGGCTGTTTGGCCTTTATTTATGCGCATCCGGGCTGTTCACACAATATATGTTGACAATACAGGCTTCCCGCGTATACTTAATTACGTGATAGATTCGACCTTGCTCATTACTGAATTACTATGGTGAGCTACATCGAACCATGACTACGACTGCCTTTTCACAAAAAAATAAGGAAAGCCCGTAATCAAGCGGGCGAATTACCCCGCACCATTTGTTGCCGAGATTTTGTATATACATTGTCATACGGCGTGAATCGCCTGCGGCTTTGTCTTGTGCATAACATAATTTCAGCTGCAAATGGTGCGGGGTCTAAGAAGCTGTATAACGTCCGCTTCGCGGACTAACAGCTTCTAACCCTTCGGCAAGCTCAGGCTTATCCTGAGCAAAATCGAAGGATAAGAGAGTTTTTCAGTTGTCCCAATGCCAATTTTGCCTCCGAGGAATTGAGGAGTTGCAAAATTGAGCGCCGAGTACATAAGGATTTATGTGCTTGGTGAAGATAGATAAATCAATTCTAAGACAGATCACGAAGAACTCACAATGTGGGCTGTGCGAATGTGGGCGCGTAATCTTTGCCTGCCAACAGGCGGGGATCGTGCGTACGCTCGCGCAGTTAACGCTGCGTGATTTTTTCAGAGGATTTGATCCTGGTCCAGGATGAACGCTGGCGGCGTGGATAAGGCATGCAAGTCGAGCG
>DATDVS010000021.1:0-3679 GCA_036517535.1 Minisyncoccota bacterium | reverse complement strand
CTGCTATGGTGTGATTTCGGATGCTCCAGGGCGAGGTGGGAAGAAATGTATTGCTTGGATCCCCCAACTTTCTTGCCAGGATTTAGAATGTTCTTCGGGTCGAAAATTTTCTTAATATCTTTGAAAATATCGATAATGTGCGGCACGAACATCTTCGACAAGTAGGGCGTGCGGATGATGCCGTCGTTGTGCTCGGCGGTTATCGAGCCGTGGTAGCGGAGCACGAGGTCATAAACTTTATCCGAGAGTTCTAAAATTATTTTCCCCGTATCCGGATGTGAAAAGTCCATCAGCGGAATGATATGGAAATTCCCATCCCCCGCGTGGCCAGCGATGGTATAGGTCAGGTCATACTGGCCCAGAATATTATTGAGCTCTGGAATGAATTTCGGCAGAAATTCCGGCCGGACGATAATGTCATCTATAAACGGCGCAGTCCTCTTCTCTTTCACGTGCTTGCGCAGGAGGTTGAAGCTCTGCCGCCGGACATCCCAGTACTTCCCGGCCTCGGCTTCTGATTTTGTAATATGCACTTTTAATTTAAAGTTCCTGATCGCTTCTTCTAATTTCAGGCACTGTGCGTTCACTTGCCCCTCATTCACTCCGGCAAACTCTACGAGAAGTATCAGTTTTGGGATTCCTCCGCGGAGCGCCATCCTAAATTCTGGCATAAAGCTCCACATAAATTTCACCATCCCAATGAATCCTTTATTCTTCAAAAAATCCGGGAAGAACCGCACCGCCAGCTTCATCGTTTTGTCATCATAGGCCTCCACCGTCTCGGGATTTTGCTTCAAGATCTCGTCCACCAGCCGGCCCAGAGGCTCAAGGTCGTTCATAAAAATAGTTACCAGCTTCGAATACGGCTGCACTGGCACGAGACGAAATGTAATCTCCGTCGCTATGCCCAGGGTCCCCTGTGAACCCACTAATAATTTATTTAAATCAAACATGCCATCATGCAATACATTCCAAATGTAATACCCCGCTGAATTTTTATGCACTTTTGGTTTCGCCCGCATTATCTCTTCTTCATCTTTTTTGATTAGATTAAAAAGTTTTTTATATACTTCTTCCTGAGTTAATATCTCGCTTACAGGAAAAGGTTTTACGGTACGCTCAACTCCGTCGGCGAAAACCACTTTCGCCTCCACTATGTAGTCCTCCGTCTTGCCATATTTCAAAGTCTTCTCCCCTGCGGAGTTGTTGCCGTACATTCCGCCCATCGCGTTTAAATCTTTCGAGGCCGTATAGCAAGGCAGAATCAGCCCGTGCTCCTTGGTGATCTTCTCAAAATCCCGATAGAACATGCCGGGCTGGACGGTAATTGAAGCCGGAACAGCAAAATTCTGAGTCGCGTCGGAGCCCGTCGGATTTTGACGGGTAAAGCGCGAAGAATTTTGCTGTTCCGGCGTAAATTTTATTAATTTATTCATGTGCCTAGTGAAATCCAAAATCAATGATTCTCCGATTGCCCCGCCGGACATGTCCGTGCCCGCGCACCGCGCTGTGATCGAAAGCATCGCCCATCCTTCATTTAGCTTCTGGTCGTTGTATCTGTCTTTGTTATCCCGCACCCACTCCACCAAGCGCCGTACATCCTCACCGTCTTTCGGGTATAGCACCAGCTTCGGCCGCACTTCAAAAACGCTCGCGTCATGCGAATATTTTTTGAGCACTTCCTCACTGTCCTCCACTTCCCCTTTGAAAAATTTCTGGATTTCTCTTTTCATTGGGTATTAAGATTGCGTATTGAAAAGTTTCAGCCGATTTTCCACCACTTTTTCCACTGCATCCACGGCCGGCTGGAGAATCTTATACGGGGTAATTTCGCTGGGATTCTCGGCTAGGGATTTTTTGAGAGCCTCATCGTACGCCAGACGTATTTCAGTATTAATGTGTACTATTGCAACTCCCGCTTTTATGGCATTTGTAAAATCTTCATCGCGCAGCCCGGAGCCGCCGTGGAGCACCAAAGGCACGCCCGCCTGTTTTCTTATTTCGGTTACCAGCTCGGCATTGATATGGGGCTTACCGCTTTTTATGAGGCCATGGATGGAGCCCACCGAAGGTGCCAGGAGATCCACCCCCGTCATCTCTACAAACTTTTTAGCTTCTTCCGGCCTGGTCAGGATTCCTGCGCCTTCCGGAATGGTGTCCTTAATATTTGAACCCGAGCCAATGTAGCCGAGCTCCCCCTCAACCAGCACTTCCCGACCCGACTGGCGAGCATACTCTACGCACTCTTTCGTAATTTTCACGTTCTCATCGAAGGGCATCTTCGCGCCATCAATGATCACCGCATCAAAGCCCGCGTCGATAGCCGCCTGCACACTCTCCGCGCTCGTGTGATGGTCCGCATTTAGAAATATCGGGTAGTTGTCTTGCTCTCTAATGGCCTTCACGAGAGCCACTGCCTCCGCCCGGCCCACGAACTCTTCCTCGCCTTCGGAAACTCCGATGATCACCGGTACGTTCAATTTTTTGGCAGCCCGGTATATCGCGTGAAGTCCTTCTAAATTGGAAATATTGAAATGCCCGATGGCCACGCCTTTCACCTCGGCCTCCCTTATGCATTGCCGTAGAGTCTTCATGACTCTATTTTAACAAATCTACCAACAATTGCTTGGCGACTTGGGGATTGGCCGAGCCTTTAGTCTCCTTCATTATCTGGCCGACGAGGGACTGCAGCGCCGCCTCTTTGCCCCCCTTGTAGTCCGCCACCACTTTTGCATTCGCATCGATAATTTTTTGGGCGATCTTTTTGAGCGCACCTTCATCGCTCGTCTGCAAAAGTCCCCTCTCTTCTGCTATTTTCTTCGGCGATTCGTCCTTTACTGCGATCATCGCCAGCATGTCCTTGGCTGCACGGGAAGAAATTTTGCTCTCACTGAACATCTCTACGAGCTCAATGAAATTCTCAGCGCTTGGAAGTTTGAAATCTTTGATCCCCACCAAGTCATTGGTCACAAAATTTGATGCAAGTTTTATTTTTTCCTTATCATTCAATCCTCGAGCCACTTCCTGGAACCACTCTGCGAGCCTGTGGTCATTGATAAATACCTCTATATCCTCGTCTTTAATTACAAAATCTTTTTTATACCTGGCGCGCTTGGCCTCCGGAAGTTCCGGGAGTTCTTCTTTCATTTTTTTTAGATCGAAAGCTTCATGGAGCTTGAGCTTTGGCAGATCCGGATCCGGGAAATACCGGTAATCATGGCTTGATTCCTTCTTCCTCTGAGAAAAAGTGGCCTGCTTGCCTTCATCCCACCCCCGCGTCTCCTGCACTATTTCCGCCTCCTTGCCTTCCTCATAAAGCCCGATCATCCGCTCGAGTTCGTACTTCACCGCGCGCTCGACACTCCGGAAAGAGTTCAGATTCTTCACTTCCACCTTGGTGCCGAATTTTTTCGGATCTTTTGATATTGAAATATTCGGCTCCACTCGCATCTCGCCTTTCTCCAAGTTCGCCTCCGACACTCCCAGGTACCAGAGTATGAGCTGGAGCTCTTTGGCGAATTTCGCGGCAGCTTTAGCGGTGTCTTCCGCACTTTCAAACGTGTGCGCTTCGGTCACCAGCTCCATCAAAGGCACCCCCGCGCGGTTGAAATCAATGAGGGAATAACCTTCTGTGTCGGACGTTGGACGTCCGGATTCCGGACGTCCAACGTCCGACGGG
>DATDVS010000020.1:0-3569 GCA_036517535.1 Minisyncoccota bacterium | reverse complement strand
TAGCTACCTTTCTGGTCGACCAACCTTTTCGTACAAGATCAGCTGCGTCTCTTCTAATCCTCGGCATGTGTTTGTTTGTTGTGTAGGGCATATGGAATCATCCTAAACCTATGGGTGATTCCAAGCTATTGAACCATTACGCTACTATTGCCAATCACAATTTTGATGCTATAATCCAATCGTGAACCAAAATATACAGGCAAATAGATATTTCTTTTTCAGCTTTACTAATCCTCTTAGAGGGCTGATATTTGCGCTGTAACTATAAACCTAGAAACTAGAACCTAATTCATTACAACTCAAACACCAGCTTTCTAAATCAGAAGCTGGTGTTCTCGTTTGGGCGGGGATAGTTGTTCTTTACCTTTGCGCACTTGGAGGCTTATGGCTAAGAAGAAGCGTCGATCCCTCGATCAGTGGTTTCAGGGAGTCACGAAGAGGTCGTGGTGGCGTCGGCAGCTGAATGTGCCACGGCATATCACCATACTCCCGTGTGGCCACACTCGAGGGCAGGCCGATCTGCCGTTCTCTATGAGGCGGACAGAGCAAGGATGGGTTCACGATGATCCATCCTGCCGCAAGGTCCTTCCACTCGGGACTGCGGCGCCTGTCTCAGAGTCGCGATCGCACGTAGCAAGGGGGGGTCTTTTCGCTAACGTCGGGTGGCGGTAGCGACCTCCCACCTTGGTCACAAGTTGTTAGGGATATAGAGGGTTTATATCCTTCCTGGTGACCAAGTGACCAACGCTGAGCTTCGTCGGCGTGAGGCACGAAGGATGGAAAGCAGGGGGCCGTTCGCAACATCGCGACGGCCCCTTTCTACTTTTATTTATTTTTATGCTATTATTTCTAATGAGATGAAAGGCAGGATTTATATCAAAGATTTAAAAGACCATGTGGGGCAAGAAGTTATCATTGCCGGCTGGGTGGATGTCAGGCGCGACCAGGGCAAGATGGTTTTTTTTGATATGCGGGATATGACTGGCAGAGTGCAGTGCGTAGCATTGCCGAGCCGAGAAGAAGTGATTGCTCTGGCTAAAGAAATCCGCCCCGAATGGGTCCTAAAAGTTTCAGGAGTCGTTAACAAGCGCCCGGAGAAAAATATAAACGCGGGAGTGTTAAACGGGGATGTGGAGCTGGAAGTGACTGAAATTGAAGTTTTAAACAAAGCCGAAACTCCGAATATTGATCCCACGAGCGAAGGATACGAAATAGGCGAGGAACACAGGCTCGCATATCGCTATCTTGACCTTCGCCGAGACCGAATGCAGAAGAATATCCGCAACCGGCACAAGGTGGTGAAGCTTATCCGAGATTTTTTGGATAAGGAGAATTTTATTGAGGTAGAAACTCCGATACTTACAAAGTCCACTCCCGAGGGCGCGCGCGACTATATCGTGCCTTCACGGCTATGGCAGGGGAAGTTCTATGCTTTGCCACAGTCGCCACAACAATACAAACAGCTTCTCATGGCCTCGGGCGTAGAGAAATATTTTCAAATAGCGAAATGTATGCGAGATGAAGATACGCGGGGAGACAGGCAGCCTGAATTTACCCAACTTGACCTGGAGATGAGCTTTGTGAATCGTGAAGATGTGATGGCGATCAACGAGGCACTACTCATAGAAATAGTACAGAGTCTTTACCCGGAGAAAAAAATTCAAGAGATTCCTTTTCCTCAGATTTCCTATAAAGAGGTTATGGATAAATACGGCACTGACCGACCGGATTTCCGTAAAGACAAAGAAGATAAAAATTTGCTAGCTTTCGCCTGGGTAGTAGATTTCCCATTCTTTGAGAGAACGGATAAATCAGACAATGCAGACACCTCGGGGGAATGGACTTTTACGCACAATCCTTTTTCTCGCCCGGAGGATGAATTCATGGTGAATCTACTAGAGAAGAAAGACATAGGAAATATCTTGACTACGCAATATGATGTAATTTTAAACGGAAATGAAATTGGCGGAGGAAGCATCCGCAACCACGAGCCGGAGGCTTTGAGGAAAGTTTTTGAGGTTATGGGATATTCAAATGAAAGGATAGAGAAAAATTTCAAGCATATGTTGGATGCGCTCGGATCTGGATGTCCTCCACACGGAGGCATAGCCTGGGGGCTGGACAGATTTATTATGCTTATGGAAGAGGAGCCGAATATCCGCGAGGTTATCGCGTTCCCGAAAACTGGCGAAGGCAAGGATCTGATGATGAATTCGCCGTCTGAAGTTTCTGAAAAGCAGCTAAAAGAACTGGGAATAAAACTAAACAAATCAAATGGGTAATAACGGGAATATAAAAATATTGGGGTTTGTGGGAAGCCTAAGAAAAGGCTCGTATAATAAGATGCTTATGCAAGCATTCAAAGAAAACCTGCCGGCAAATGCTACTCTGGAAGTTGTTAATATAGAAAATTTACCGCTTTACAACCAAGACATGGAGGGCAACTTTCCAAGGGAGGTTATGGATTTAAAGCAAAAAATAGAATCTGCTGACGCAATCATAATTGCAACCCCTGAATATAATCGTTCCACTTCCGGAGTCCTAAAAAATGCCATCGATTGGACATCTAGGCCATATGGAACGACCACATGGGAAGGAAAGAAAATTCTTATCGTAGGAGCCACTATGGGAAATGTGGGTACAGCTCTTGCACAATATAATTTAAAGCAAATATTTAGCTATCTTGATGCGAATGTATTGGGCCAACCAGAATTTTATATAAGTATGGCTCAAAATAAATTTAACGAAAAAGGAAATCTCATAGATGAGTCCACGAAAGAGCATATAGTAAAAGCTATAGAAGTTTTGTTGAAGTGAAATGAATTACCAAATTTCCGGCAAGGTGATAAAAGGGGATGGATATGGTAAAAAATTGGGATTCCCGACGGTTAATTTAGAAATAAAAGATAGTGGAGTAAAAATTACTGAAGGGGTTTATGCAGGGAAAGCTTTTCTAGAGAAAAAAGAATATACTGCTGGTATTGTAGTGGGACCAGGTGGTAAAGTAGAAGCGCATTTGCTGGGTTATGACGGTGATGCTTATGGTAAGAAAGTAAGGCTTGAAATAAATAAGTTTTTAAGAGAATATAAAAAATTTAAGACCGAAGAAGAATTGATTAAACAGATAGTAGAAGATTTAAAGGCGTGCTAAAATTAAAACTATGAAATCATACACCGGTCCTGTTTTTATTATCATTGCGGCAACTCTGTGGGCCTTTGACGGGCTGATTCGCCAGCACTTATACTCGCTCCCGCCAATCACCATAATATTTTTTGAGCATCTGATTGGTTTAATAATTTTGTTTCCCTTTGTTTTTAAATATGTTTTTAAAGCTAAACTTGCAAAGAGGGAATGGTGGCTCATTGTGCTCGTAGCAATTCTAAGCGGACTTTTTGGTACTCTCTGGTTTACGACAGCGCTTGGCAAAGTTGGCTTTATCACTGTGTCAGTAGTATTTCTTTTGCAAAAATTACAGCCTATATTTGCCATAACTACTGCTAGGATTTTTCTTAAAGAAAAGATGGATGTGCGTTACATCAAATGGGCTGTACTCGCTATTTTATCCGCA
>DATDVS010000019.1:0-2741 GCA_036517535.1 Minisyncoccota bacterium | reverse complement strand
CACCATCATGTATCATCGTGGAACGGCGTACGTGGCAATCGGGAACCGTCTTCTCGAAATCGGGCCAGCAGAAACTGCAAGGTACCTCCATACCGAGGACTTGCTCGACATGATCTGTCTCGCGCTTGCGCGAGAAGAGTTCAAAAAGCTCAAGGTCAAAGACAAGTTGCTTCAGTAGCCGGGGAGGTGTATCAGGGGCAGGACTCACGTCCTGCCCCGCTCTACATTTAATCTAATATTTCCTAATCACTGCCTTCACTACTCCTACAATATTCAAAGAGTGTTCCGGGTAAATGTTTTTATAATTTTTATTAGCGGGCTGGAGATAAACCCTGCTTCCGTCTTTCCTGTAATATTTCATAGTGTATTCCCCATCCACCTCGGCAATCACAATGTCGCCGACTTTGGCATTGTTATTGGTCCGCTCCACCAGCACATGATCCCCTTCCTCTATGTGCGCCTCGATCATAGAGTCGCCATCCACTTCGAGCATATAGGTGAGTTCCTTCCTGCCGATAAGCATCTCCTCTAGGTTCACCGTGTCCGCCTGCTCCTCTACCTCCGATGGTGGGCCGGCCTTCACCAGCCCGGCCATTTGGATCTCGCCGAAGGAATTCGACGGTATGAGCCTGCCTAGATGATCCTTAGCCACCAGCCCGGAAGCCACCAATTTATCTACAATCTTAAAAATTGCGTTCTTGGATTTGAAGCCGAAGAGTTGCATCATCTCCGAATACGAAGGCATCCGTTTATGGCTTCGGTAGAATGATTCTAATTTTGTTTGGTAAATATTTTTTGCCATTTTCTATATAGAAGAAAACGTGGCCTGCCCGAATTGCTACGCAAAGCGTTGCAGGCGGGGAAAAAATTTGCGAACAAAGTTCCTAAAGTAGCTCTGGCGGTAGTGATACCTCATTCTCCTTAGCATGAGCTTGTGGTCCCGAGCCTCCTTCCAATACTCCTCCCCGCGCAGGATCTTCCTGTCGATGACCTTGTTAATTTTTTGGATCTCTTTTTCAAGCATCCTTAGATATTGTGACTGACTCATAAAATTAATAATTAAAACTAATAATTGACCTATGAGTCTAGTATAAGTGAACGCTCGTTCACCTGTCAACTATCCGGCTGTGGATAACTTATTCTAGGTTTGTTGGATTGGGCCTTAAGTGTAAATTCTCATTTAGGCCATTGAGGGCCTGCATATCCTCGGCTGATAATTCAAAATCAAATACGTCTATATTTTCCTTCATGCGCTCTTTGTGGGAAGACTTTGGAAGTGGCACAGCGCCATGTTGGAGGCTCCAGCGAAGCAAAATTTGCGCAGGAGTTTTGCCATATTTTTCAGCTATCACCTTTATGCTTGGGTTACCCAGCCTTTCCCCGTGGACGAGGGGTGAATGCGCTTCCACTACTATCCCGCTTTGTTTGCAGTAATTAAGCAAATCTTCTTTGTATAAAAATGGGTGAAATTCGAATTGGTTCACCGCAGCCGGGATGGTCGCATAATTTTTCATCTCTTCTAGGTGATTGATCATATAATTCGAAACTCCAATAGCCTTCGCTTTCCCCGACTTATAAATTTCTTCCATCGCCTTCCAAGTTTCTTCGCGTTTATTGATACTCTTAAAATTTCCTCTATCCCCGCTCGCCGTCGGCCAGTGAACCAAGTATAGATCCACATATTTGAGACCAAGCCGCTCAAGCGAAGCATCGATAGCTTTAAGTGTTGTTTCATAACCCTGGTCAGTGTTCCAGAGTTTTGTCGTCACAAACATTTCTTCCCGTGGAATGCCGGATTCACGTATAGCTTTCCCCACACCTTCTTCATTCCCATAAATCATCGCTGTGTCTACATGCCTGTATCCAGCTCGCAGTGCTTCCCCTACCGCATTCACCACCTCCTCTCCCCCCGGAATCCTGAAAACTCCGAAGCCAATCACCGGCATCTTAACGCCGTTATTCAAAGTTATGCGTGAATTTTTATCCATATTTTTATTGTACCAGAAAACTAAGAGTTTACTTTCGGCCTATATTGGATAGCTTCGAGAATATGATTGGCCTTAACCTCTGGAGAATTTTCGAGGTCGGCGATGGTGCGGGCGATTTTGATGACCCGGTGGTAAGCGCGAGCAGAGAGGGCCAGACGCTCGGCGCTGTTGTCGAGGAGCTCGCGTACTTCCTTGGCAAGTTTGAGCATATTATCCATATCTTTCACATTCATTTCGCTATTGGTCGTCAGCGGCCGACCAAATTTTCTAAATCTATTTTTCTGAATCTCCCGCGCTTTCATAATTCTTTCTTTTATTTTCTCGCTCCCCTCTCCGCTCCCGCCTTCACTCCCTAATTTCTTATAATCCACATTGCCGACGGAGACCCAGATGTCGATGCGGTCCATGATCGGGCCAGAGAGCTTCCTTTTATACCGGTCCAGGTCGGAAGGTTTGCATATGCACGCCTTTTGCTTGGAGCCCAGGTGCCCGCAGGGGCACGGATTCATCGCCGCGATCAAAATAAAGTTCGATGGAAATATGGCGGAGCCTTTGGCTCGCGAAATTGACACGATATTATCTTCCAGTGGCTGGCGGAGCGACTCGATCACCCGCTTTTCGAATTCTGGAAATTCATCTAGGAACAGAACTCCCCGGTGCGCGAGCGTCACCTCCCCCGGCTTGGGGTATGTTCCCCCACCGATGATAGAAACGTAAGATGCGGTATGGTGCGGAGCGCGAAACGGTGGAGCG
>DATDVS010000018.1:0-4198 GCA_036517535.1 Minisyncoccota bacterium | reverse complement strand
TTTGAACAAAAAAACCGCCCTCTAGGCGGCTCGCTGACAGAAAAAATCTGTCTTCTAAAAGAGCCGGCCTTTTAAACTGTTTCTTGTAATATTCATACTGATTAGACTATCTTATACTAAAGCAATTTACATGTCAAATATGGGCCAAATTGATGTTTGGGGGTAACCTGGGAAAACGAAAAAGCCCCACGGAGGGGGCTTTTTCGAGAAATCAAAAACAAAAGACTAACCTCGGTGAGACACCTCGTCAGAAACCTTGCCGAGGAAGCGAGCAGCTGATTCTTTGCCGCCTAAACCGAAAGCAAGAGCGCCTCCGAGGGAAACCATGGCGATGATGCCAGCGAAGAGCACGCTCATGTAGTATTCAGCTACACCAAGCTCTCCTAATGCAATGATGAATGCAAATGTCCAGACAGCATACTTGGCGACTGTCGCGAGCAAGTTGGCCGAGTGCACATTCATTGTCTTGGCGCCGGCGCGGATAGCGCTGGCCAGGCCGTCAGCCACGATAGTAGCGATGATCAAAACAAATGCCGCTACGACGACATGCGGCAAGTAGCCGAGCACATCCTCGCGCAGGAACACTGCGATGTCATTTAAGCCGACCAAGTTTAAAGATGGAAGCAGGAATACGATCACTACAAACCACTTTACAACTTGTCCGACAAAGTAGCCGGAATCAAGGCCCACGCCAGCTCGGCGTAGGAAGCCATCTGCGCCTACAGACTGTAGGAGCTTGTCCACCTTAAGAGCTGCGAAAACCTGCTCGAAGGCCTTAGCGATCAATGATCCTAATACCCAACCGATAATAAAGAAAACGATTGCGACGATAAGCTTCGGAGCAAAAGCCGCGAAACCTATCCACAAATTCTGAAGTGACATATTGAAAACATCACCCCAAGTAGTCCAAATATTACTCATATAGTTTCTTATAATAAAAACCTTAATTAATAAAAATTCGACAAAACCTGACAAAAACCTAAGAAACGTAAGCGTTTCGACCTTATTATTTCTCTAGTATATATTATATCAATTTCTAGGCTTTTTTTAGGGCTTGTGTGGATAACTCTTTAGCCTGAAAAACAACCTCATGGGGGAAATCCAGGATATCCCGGATGAGCTTATCATACATATTTAACCTATAGACGAACTCCTTGGTCTCAAATACAGCATATACAAGCTCTGCCCCTATTTCAGCCTCCAGCTTGCGAATCTCCTCTTCGATCCTACCCCGCTTCATCTTGTCCCCTACTATCAAGAGGTCCACGCGGGAATCCTTATTTTTTATAAAAATACCGGAAGCTACCAGAAGCTTCATCTTGCCAGCCTTCTTAAAGCCGTCGGATAGGGCTTCCTTGTCTACCGTATCGGTGCTGATCAATAAATTTTCAATTTCAGGCCCGTATTTGAAATCATAGTTGAAAGACCAGTCCTGCCCCCGCTTTTTGATGAAGCCAGTCGAGGAAAGAAGGTTTAGCTCCTTGCGCGCGGTATCAGAGCTTATTCGGCAACGGGCCGCTACGTCCTTATTCTTGAAATTCTTGCCTTTGTTCACCAGGAAAAGACGCATGACCTTCACCCGGGCAGAAGAGCCTAAGATTTTCCCTAGAATTTCCATCGCTTCATTGTATGACTTTCCCTAGAAAAATCAATAGGGGAAACTAGTAGGCGTAGAGCAACCCAGACACAGTGATAGTCTGGCTGATAGTGCGCCCGTAAGGATCAGTGTAGGTAGCTGTCAGCTGAGTAGAGCCCGGCCCTGTAACGGCAACCTGAACTACCGGCGCCACATTGCAAGGGTACATAAAACATTGCGGATATATTTTATTAACGTAGGCCACCATGCTGTTTGACACGGACCACTGCGCATCTACTTCTTGCACTACTTGCGTGCAGGCAAAGTTGGTCTGGCACGGCGGCATGTACCAGGCTTTGATTGGGGTAGACTGACCCACGGGAATCGAAATAGAACTTGGCTCAATGGTAAGGCTGCCCAAATTTTGGTAATTGCTCCCACCCACATTAACCGTGATGCTTGATTTGGCGCTCTGGCCGTATTGATTAGCCACCGTGAAAGTCGCCGTGAAAACACCAGCATAACGATAAGAATGCGTGAAAGTAGAAGTCTGTCCGGATTTAAATGCCGGATCCGAAAGAGGTATGGTATTGCCTACTGCTAGTTCCTCGTCGCCCCAGATAGCACTGTATGTGAGATTGCCTCCTTGATTATCATATGCGGAAACAGTCCATGTGCCTTGTTCGTAGACGGAGATCTGTTGCGGTCCTCCTACAGAAATTATCGAAGGAGCCTGCCCTACCGGTGGATATTTTTTGTAGTAGGCCTTGGCTGCTTTGTCGGTCTTTGGACCATAGATGCCGTCAATCTTGCCCGGCGGGAATCCGGCATCACGGAGGAGTATTTGAAATGCTCGGACTTCCTCTCCTCTGTCGCCGAAGCTAAATTTATTCTGGTAGTAAGCCTCAGCAGTTTGACCGCCCTCGTCACAGCGATTCCCGGTCAGGGTGCTGAATGGCCCTATTCCGCAACCGGCGTCCCAATAAGCGCTGGCGCTCAAGCCCCAAAGTGCAAAAAATGTTATAAAAATATATGAAAATAATCGGTATCTCTTCATAATTAAGACTATACTAAATTTTACTCTTTTTTCAAGCTAGTGCTGATAGAAGCCGCGGGCCTCGGAGTCGGGAAGTAATATCAAATTTACTCCCCTATTTTTGCAAAGTTCAATTATTTTTTCGTCATTTACGGAGCCGCTAGTAGAAAAAATGGTCTTGACTCCCCTATTGATCAGCACTTCCGGCGCATCCGGGAATGGGAAGAAACTGTCGGAATAGGCAACAGCATTTTCCAAATCTGCTAATTCGGACGTTGGACGTCCGGAATCCGGACGTCCAACGTCCGAATTTTTTGCAAACATCGCTGCATCGTCGGCGCGAAAGATCGCAAGCTTGGCGGCACCCACTCTATCCTGCTGGCCCACGCCATTGCCATAGAGCCTGCTTTCTTTCACCAATGTGATGGTGTTCGAGTTTGAAGTAGAGCCTACTCCCCACGCAAGAATTATATCTCTGAGCAAAGACTCCCCTTGCTCAGATTTCAAATCCGGCACAAAAGTGTAGTTCGGCTGGGTCAGGAATCCTCCGCGTACATAGCGGAACCTACTGGTATAATCCAACGACAAAAGCCCGGCTTTTTCTATTGCCGGATTTTGCAGGAGCCTGCACTTGCCTTTCTTGCGCGCGAGTATTTCAATCGCTTCCGGAGTAAATGAAGACGCAGCGACCACATCGAGCAATCGGCGCACTCCTTCCGGCGAATATTTGCTTATCAATCCTTCCGCAACTTTTTCGTCTACTGGAAAGTTTAACATCACCGATCCGCCGAAGATTGCGCGCAGGTCACCCAATAACATTTTACTGATTGACTCCGATGACGCCTGATCAACACCGGCTCCACAGGCGTTGCCATGTTTCGCGCCAATGGCTATAAGCGGTACTTTGCCTAAATTTTTCTCGAAACCCGCGCCAATGTGGGTCATCGTCTGCATCATCCGGTCCAGATCGCAGATATTATTGTACGAAAGCGGACTGCCCTCTATTTGAACCCAATTATGTATCGCCAGTGGTTCCTCTATAGCTAGGTCTATAGCTAGGTCTTGCCTAGCTATTTTATATAAAGATGCTGGTTTTTGGTATGCATTTTCGCCGTAGGCCGCCTCAATTTTTTTCTTACCGAAAATTCCTGTATATTTACCTTTACTATGGTACTCCGCTGATATCGCAGAATACCTCGCCACTAATGCATCTGAATAAGCTGCCAAATTATTCAGAAACTCTTCTTTGTTCGGTTCACCAGCCTTAAGCCAATTTATAACTTCTATTCTCTGTGAAGGTTCGCATATAGTAATGCGTCTGCCTTTCGCACTGGAACGAAGTAGGGCCACACCACCCATATCCGTTTTTTCTATCACCGATTCTTTGGTAGCGTTAGGATTTTTTGTTTCTTCTTCGAGTGGGTATAAATCCGAGCAGACAAGATCAATCCACGGAATTCCGTATTTTTGAAGTTCTGCCAAATGCTCCGGTTTGTCGAGAGCCAGGAGTCCCCCGTGGATCTTGGGGTGCAAAGTCAAAACTCGATGATCTAAAATGGGCGGCATGCCAGTAACTTCTGAAAGTT
>DATDVS010000017.1:0-12894 GCA_036517535.1 Minisyncoccota bacterium | reverse complement strand
GACTAGCACTTGATTTTGGAGTATAAGGTCTTGCCGCATAAGGCACTTGTTTATTATTTTGACCGGATGGATTTTTCCCCGGCATACTTGAACTGGATTTATTTGGTGGCATTATGTTTTATGGTTAATAATATTTTTTGGTCATCAACAATTATTTCTTTGCCAGCTTGTCCATTTTCTTGACCGGCAACAATATCTATGGCCCTCACTTCTTTTAATAACAATGCTTTATTTTTTTCAATAATTTTAATTATCATCCCACTACCGCCAATCCAAATAGAAATCTTATCTTCTGGCATTAGTTTCTGTTCTTTCCTCAAGTCCTGGATCAACCTCATTATATCACGGATTATACCCTCTTCTTTTAGCTCTGGCGTAATTACTGTATCTAATTCTATCTCTTTTTCATCATCCCAGCCAGAGCCTGGTCCGCTTTTGGCGGAAAATACGATTTCTTTCACATTCACTTCATCTTTGATCAAGTCCAGCAATTCTCTGTGATTTCTAATTTTGGATTTGGTATTTTTGATTTTGAGCGCGGCGAGTGGTTGTCGCACTTTTATAGCTTTGGCCGCACGCTCGGCCAGCGCCAAGGTAACAATATTTCTAACTTCATTCATTGCATCTTTCAAACCCTGATCTTTATATCCTTTGAACTCTGGCCAAGACATCAAGTGTACGCTCTCCTGATCCTCTTTTTGGCGTACCGCCCCGAAAAGATGTTCTGCAAAAAATGGCATGGCTGGAGCCATAATTTTAGAAAGTTCCATTAAAACATACCGCATTGTTGCAAGGGCATGTTTTTTATCCTCTCCTTCTTCTTTAAACCGTTCACGACTGCGGCGCAAATACCATACTGAAAGATCATCAATAAAATCGGTAAGAGGACGGGTTGCATCATACAATTTATAGTTTTCATATCCCGAAGTTGAAACTTCCAAAATTTCCTGAAGGCGCGCAAAAATCCATTGATCAAGAATATTATTACTTTTGGAGTCGGCTTTGGTACCATCTTCATAGAGTTGGTAAAAGGCGAGTACGTTTTGCAGTCGTCCTAAATTCTTTTTTGCAATCTCGTCAAGATTTCTTTCTGAAAAAGAAAGGCTTTCCGCCTGTACAACCGGCGAACTTAACATGTAAAATCGCATGGCATCAGCTCCATATTTTTCTATCATAGCCATGGGATCAGGGTAGTTCTTTAACTTTTTTGACATCTTCTTTCCGTCTTCTGCTAAAACAATACCCGTTACGATGCAATTTTTAAATGCTTCTTTATTAAACAAAGCTCCTGCCAAAACATGCTGATAATAAAACCACGCACGAGTTTGATCTTGCGCTTCCCCGATAAAATCTGCCGGAAACCGGTCTTTGAATTCATCTTCATTTTCTACTGGATAATGCAATGCTGCAAAAGGCACCGATCCGGAATCAAACCAGGTATCCAATACTTCGGGCACACGGCGCATTTGCCCGGGGCAACCCGAGCCGCAAGCAAACGCAATATCATCAACAATTTCTTTATGCAAATCAGTTACCAAAACACCGCTTGTTTTTTCTAATTCCAAAGCCGAACCGAAAACCGATTGCCTTTGGCATTCAGAACACTTCCAAACCGGAATCGTGTTAGCCCAAAAACGCTGACGTGAAATAGACCAATCGCGGGCGCCCTCCAGCCATTGGCCGAATCTTCCTTCTTTTATGTGTTCTGGCGACCAGTTGATTTTCTTGGCGGTTTTTAACAATACTGGTTTTATTTTTTCAATGGCCACAAACCAGGAACTAGTCGCATAATTTAATAATGCCGTGTCGCATCTCCAGCAATGAGGGTAAGAGTGTTCATATTTTTGGTAGGCAAACACCAATCCTTTTTCATCCAAAAATTTTACCACCACAAGATCGGCCTCCCGCACTTCTTCAGGTTTGTTTTTTGCACGGGGCTTTAAATCTAACCCAGCAAATTCTCTGTTCTCCGGTTTTAGCGTGCCGTCCATTTTCACATGCTGCACAAACGGCAGATTTTCCTGTTTTAAAAGCATCCAGTCTTCCGCACCGAAAGCTGGAGCTTCGTGGGCGATCCCCGTCCCTTCATCAGCGGTAACAAAATCGGCGGCATATACTTTCCAGCCATTTTCCCGATTTTTTAAATTTTCATCTTTTTTATAATAATCAAACAAAGGCTCGTATTCCAAACCAACTAAATCTTTGCCGTAAAACATCTTGCCGATAGACAGTGGACGGTCTTTATCTATTTTTTCTACTTTCTCTTCTAATACAATCATTTGTGCATCTGCAATAATAACTATTCCTTTTTCAGAAACAGACTGCTTACCCAAATCAATGGCATTATATGTTATCTTCTCTCCCACGGCCAAGGCCACATTTCCCGGCAGAGTCCATGGGGTTGTCGTCCACGCAAGCATATACACATCCCCAGAAAGTCCGATTTTTTCCGGATTTTTAACTTTAAATTTCACCGTTACTGATAAATCCTTAATAGTCTTGTATCCATCCGCAACTTCCCCCTGGCTTAACGTCGTCTCACAACGCGGGCAAATATGCATTGACCTATAATCTTCGTAAATAAGCCCTTTCCCATGTAGCTCCTTAAACGCCCACCATTCAGATTGCATGTATTCAAAGTCCATCGTCTTATAAGGACGATCCATGTTTACCCAACGGCCAAAACGCGGAATGACGCGCTCCCATTCATTGATAAAGGTAAAAATGCGTTCGCGGCAAAGGTCGTTAAATTTTTTCACCCCCATCGCCAAGATATCTTTTTTTGATTTAGTGCCAAGCTCTTTTTCAACAATATTTTCAATCGGCAAACCATGGCAATCCCATCCCCATTGGCGCGCAACATAAAAACCCCGCATCGTTTTATAACGGGGAATCGCGTCTTTAATTACGCTCTGAAGCAGATGGCCATAATGCGGAGTTCCCGTGGCAAACGGCGGACCATCATAAAAGACAAAGGCCTTTGGCTTGCCCTGAGCTGGTCGAAGGGTTTTTTGGAGTGTTTTTTCAAAAATACCGCGCTCTTTCCAAAACTCCAATGTTTTATTTTCCGCCTCTGAAAAATTGTATGCCATATAAACGAATTTTCAATTTAAAATTATTTAATCAGATAAATTACATCCTTTCCAATACTGGGATTCCGAGCAACCATAATCCGTTTTTCATGATAACGGTGAACGCCTTAGTGATCGCAACCTTATAAGGAGAAAGCTCATCCTTGGAATCCACAATTTTATTCTGGGCATAATAATTATTAAACTCATGTGCCAATTCAGTAAGGTAGGTGGCAATATAATGAGGCTGGTATTCCTTGCCTGCTTTCTGGACGACTTCCGGAAAATACTGCATCATTTTCACAAAAGTACTTACAGTTTCCGGCGCTTTCTTTAACAACTCCTTTATCCCCTCTGTTTTAGCTTTCTCCAATACCGAAATTGCGCGCGCAAGGGAATACTGCAAATACGGCCCCGAATCTCCCTGGAAATTAATTGATCTTTCAAGGTCATAAGCAATATTACTACCGATGGATTGTTTCAAAATGGAATATTTCAAAGCCCCAACGGCAACCTTCTTTGCGATTTCGTTCTTCTCTGCTTCTGAAAATTCCCGCTCCTTGATTTTTTCTAACACCACTTCCTGCACCTTTCCAATCAAGAATTCGGCAGTTACAATTTTCCCAGTACGCGAAGACATTTTCCCCTCGGGAAGCCGCATCATGCCGTGGCCGATATGCATTGTTTTTTTGGCTAATTCAGGGAATATTTGCGACATGGCAGCCAAAAGTACTTTGAAATACTCGTCTACTTCGTTACCCGTAATAACTATTGATTGGTCGTATTTATACTTATCATATTTAACCTTTGCCAAAGCCAATTCCTTTGCCTCATAGGTTGGCAATCCTTCAGAATTGATAAATACCCGAGTATGCAAACCAACACTCTCTCCTTTGAAAATAATCGCTCCCTTCTCTCCTGTTTCAAAAATCCCTTTCTTTAATCCTTCTTCTACGATTTTCTTGCCAAAATCCGCCACCTCGCTTTCGAAAAAATTGTCATTAAATTTTGTTCCAAGTTTGTCATACACTTTTTCAAAAGCTGCTAGGGTTTCTTTGAAACCGGAAACATAATACTTATCTGTTTCTCTGATTTTCGGGTCATATAAATCTGTATTTGTACTTATAATTTCTTTCTTTGCATCCTCATCTTTTTCATAACTTTGCGATCCAAAAACATAGGCCTCTCCCCACGATAGATTTTCGTTTTTCTTTTTACCCCAAACTGCTTTCGCCACATGAAGGCCAACATTCCCTTGATAATTTACACGCACTATTTTTGCTTCTTCAAACTCAAGAATTCTTGAAATAGATTCTCCAATAGCATTCGACATCAAGTGGCCAATGTGAAATTCTTTAAAAGGATTCGGGTCGGTATACTCAACAATGATTTTCTTATTTTTTAAATTCTTATTCTCCCCAAAATCCTCTTGTTTTAAAATCTGTTGAATATCTTTATTAAAAACTTCGTCTTTCAAGAAAATATTGATAAACCCCGGAGCAACCACCTGAACATCTTTAAATATTTTTCCCTCCATTCCCTGCGCAATCTGCCTTGCAACCTCCATTGGATTTTTTTTAACCTGCTTCGAAACAACTAAAGCCACATTAGTCGAATAATCACCATGGCTTGCCTCTTTCGGCTTTTCAACTAAAAAATCAACTTCTTTGAGTTTAAAACGTTTAAGGGATACTTCGACTGCCTTTTTTATTTCTTCTTGTGCGCTCATTGTATTACCGTTCCGATGAATGATTTTCCATTTAAAAAATTCTCCATCTGCTCCAGGTGCTTTCCATTAATCATTACGACCTTGATCTTCAAAATTTCCGCCATTTTTGAAGCGCGCGGATCAAACGGAGCCGACAATCCGGGAGTCCATTTATCCGGTATCAGTTTTTTAAAATCTTTCCAAGTGATTTCTTTGATAGCCTTTGCATCTTTAAATTTATTGGGGTCTTTATCGTACACGTAATCAATATTGGTCATATTAATGATAGTTTTAATACCCATGTTTTTTGCCAACAAAACCGAACAATAATCAGTTGACCAGCCGGGCTTGTATCCGCCAAACACCGCAATATCCCTGCGGGAGTTTACTTTCTTGGTAGGGTCGCCGATGACTTTTTCAAACGCATATTTGTCAAACGACTGACGGACAATTTGGGCATTTAAACGGGAAATATTGATCCCCATCCAATCACGCTCCTTATTATCCGCCTCAAACTCCATTAAAGCATTCTGGTAATTGCGGCATACCTTCCCGCCTCCGACGAATATAAAAAAACGTTTCTTATCAAGATATTTTAAGATGGATTTTTTAAACCCTTTCAAAAAATCCATGTCTATATCATTTGGCGCCACCAATGATCCTCCCAGCGATACAATAATATTTTCTTTAGCCATATATCGCTAGTCTATCCCATTTTCCGTATAATTTAAATAGGTTTACGTAAGATACGTACAATAAAAAACCCCAAAAGGGGTTATTGCGGGATCAGACCTTGCAATTGTTATTGCAAGGTCTGATCCCGCAATAATTATAATTAGTGGGTAAAAATCCCTTTTTTCAAATCACAAATATTCCATGCTGAAAATCTACTCATTGTATTCTGTTTTAGTAGTCAGTAATTAAGAGATTAATGATTTGAAAAAAGAGAAGGAGAATGGCATCATGCCAAGCTCCTTCAAAAATCAACCCGCGAGGAGGGAATGATTCGGCGGGAGGCCGAGCATCCTGATGCGCTCCTCGCGGCTGGCCGCGATGAATTTATCAACGGTTTCTCTGTCGTTGAAAACAACAAAGAAACAACCTTCGCCCACAAAATCATTACAGCATCCTGCCGTAGCAATTTGCCGTACCATTCCGAAAGGCGGCCCTTGACCAGGGGCTTCCACCCATTGGGCCCTTCGGTCCAAGGTATGATTCCAGTCATGGTCGGGAAACCATGGCTTAGAATCATAATTATTGTGGACGCTAGGCTGAGAAAGAAGTCTCGGCCGAGAGATCCGACACTTTGCCGAATCTTCGTTGCGATCGGTCATCTCCGCCTCAATAGCGAAGCGCACCCTTAAAGATTCCGCTTTTACGGAATCAATTTTCTCGCCGGATTTTTTAAGTTTTGCAATCCAGGCGGAGAAAGACCACTCGTTGAGCGCAAGCTCTTTAACATCCACAAATGGACGTTCCTGATTAAGACAGTCCTGAAACTGCCTTGAAACAGAAATAGAACTTTGCGAAGTGGCATTGATGCAACCAAACTCGACTAGAAACATAACTTCTCTCCTTGGAAGTTACAATGTCCTATTTTACACCCGGACGAGGGTGGGGGGAACTATTCCCTTTTTTCAAATCACAAATATTCCATGCTGAAAATCTACTCATTGTATTCTGTTTTGGTAGTCAGTAATTAAGAGATTAATGATTTGAAAAAAGGGCGGGAGAAATTCAAACAATCCATGGTTGAATTTCTCCCTAGTTGCAAATTACCAATGTCCCCAGTTGCAACACGCGCATTTCCCACACCCGCCGCAATTAAGTGAGCGTGACGAGTTGTAGACCGGTTTTTTTACAACTGGCCGATATGGCCCACCGTGACAAGGGTCGCCATCAATGGACCTGCCCATGCCACCACACATGGGGCAGGGGCGCCTGAGAACAGAAAGGTCAATTCCCCCTGGTCCTTGCTCCTTTTCTTTCCGCCACTCATCCGTGAGCGGCGGAAGCTGAGTATCATTCTTTTTATTACTCGTCCGGAGGATAAAAAGAAGACTCATCCATGCCAGGATGATGACCGCGGTGATTACCGCGATCACTTCCTGGCTGGCAAGAAAATGGAGTGTGATCGCCGAAGCGACCACCAGAATTGCCGCCGCCATCGCCACAAAAAACTTTACGGTCATACCAAAACCTCCCTGCGCTATCTTACCATAGCGACTTGTATTTTTCGGGGTAAGCCATTAAGGGAACTGTTCCCTTCTCTTAATTTACTAAATTTACATTGTAATTTAATAACCTAAGAGAAGAGGATCGGCGCTTGGCAAAGCGCCGATCCAAAATTTGTTTACCTACGGCCATTCTTGGCCTTCGCCCGACCATTGCCTTCGTGGCGGTTGGGCTTATTAACCTGAGAGGCCGCAATTTTGGCCTCAATGTCTCGCCGTCGATCTTCGGCGGCGATCAGAGCCTCAAGAGCCTCATTGCTCTCGGGTTGGTTGTCAAGGCGACGAGCCGCCTCAAGCTCTTCGCCCTTAGCTTCCTCGAGACTCACTGGCTTCGCTTTCTGCAAAGCCGGCTTTTGTGCCTTGGGGGTCTTCTTGGCCCTGATCCGCTCTTCGGTAGCACTAATGCGATCATTCAGATCGCTCGTGCCCCTGAAAAGGGCGACCTGATCTCTCAGAGACTTCATGTCTCCAAGGTTATCAGTTTTTTCATAAGCCGCAAACTGCGCAAGCAGTTGCGGCTCTTTTTCTCGCAAAGCTTCAGCGGCTGCAAGACTTGCGACTACCGCTGCCGTCGCTTCGCGAGCCTTTCGCTCTTTGGTGAGCGGAACGGCCCAACCGGACAACTTTCTGGTCCGATTGACGATAGCCCAAAGGACAACCTGCGCCTGTTTACGCACAGGCACATCCGAGAGCTTCGTGCTCTCGAACCAATCCTTCTGGTCATCCTGCCAGTAAAAAACTAGCCCATCCTGGCCTGCAAGCCATTCCTCAAAGACTTCTGTCTCGAGGCAGACTTGAATCCCCTGGATCAACTTCCAATCATCCTGACTGGAAGTAAAGAATGTTTCCTGCATCCATGCAGAGACTTCTTTGTAATCCTTTTGGGATCCAAATGGGGCCTCCATAGCCTCGGCAAATTCCAAGAAAGCAATCCATGCTTTCTCTTTAATTTGCTCCAATGTGCGCTTGGCCAACGACCGAGGTCGATTTGACTCGGCTGTCGCGGCTTCTTGCCGTAAAACCTCAGCTTCCGTCGAGGACGACTCTTCTTGAGCCGGAGCCTCAATGGGCTCTTCTTCCACCACCAGCTTTGCTGGCGGTGCCTCGGGTTTTGGTTCCTGCTCCAGCAAAATCGCCGCTGGAACGGAGTAATCGGACGGGAGAGAGCGAAGTTCCACTCTGGGACCATCTTCCGTGATGACCCAAACATGAAAAATCTTAAGCGACGGCTCACAAGCCACCGCTTCGCCCTCCTGTTGGAGAGGCGGTTTTTCGACCTCTTTTTCCCTGGCCGAGCGTTCGGACCAGCGAACGAGAAGGCGCATCACAATAAAAGCGCCCAAAGCCATCGAAAACAGATACGCCGCCGCGAACCCGAAGGTGCCCATTGTGGACTCCTCGTTGGTCATTTTGAAATAATCGCAAGAAAGTGACCAGCCTTCAATGCGATAAACTTCTCGGGCAACCTACCCGAGAAACGGATAGCCACAATAAACATTGTGGTCATTCGTTTCCGGATATTATTATAAAAATGGTATTTCCCCCATAAAAATTGTCTTTTTTGGGGTTTTTGGTATAGTATAGTTGTTCTCAGTTCTTTTCAAGACTTTAGGGGGGTTACGATGGGTTTTAGTGTCGATGGCTACGATTTGGAATTTGCCATCCAAATCCGCCAAATCATGTTGCATACGCCCTGGCAAGAAGACAATGAAGAAAGAAAAACTCTGGTCTGGGATCCAAGTCAGGATTTTTTACAGCGACTTGCGGATGCACATCCGCACCAACTGATCTGCTTTTTCGGAAGGGAATTTAATTTTCCCCAAAAACCTAACTGCCTATGCAAGAATATCTTTATTACCAACCAGAACCACCAAGCAGCTTATCTGGGCACGGTTTTTAATAAAGAAGCGACAATCGCGTATCGGGACCGTGTGACTGCCATGGGCGAACCAATCACTTCGCATCACTTCATGAGGATTATCCGCGATCAAACCTATTATATTATTCCGTCCAAAACATCACAACTAAGTGAACGCGCCGTGCTTGATGCGACCCGGAGGTATTTACAAAGCTATGAGAATACCTCGATTCCCTCACTTGCCAGCGCACGGATATGTTTGCTTTCGGCTGACAAGGGATCCATGTTTGATGACATCATCCGGCAGGTAGCCCAGGAGCGCGCCAACAAAAACTGAATTACCGGCGGCTGACGAAAAACGCCAAAAAATCAGGACCCGTTTTCTTTTCGAAGAAGCGGGTTTTTTTCTTAACCTCTTGCACTAAACAGACTAATATGAGATTTTAATCTGCTTGGTACAAGAGCGGAACATAGTCTTTCCTTCAAAATAGTTCTGTGCCATGACATACAAAAACCTCGACAAGGATTTAAGTTAGGGCGCACACGCACCCTTTTTTAATTACTCGCGTCCCTTCTCTGAAAAAACAAATCGATTTATTTTTTCAGAGAAGGAGGGGAGAAAGGTAAACTTACTCATCCTCCCCATAATGACCTTTGCATTCCGATAAGTCGGAACGGACTTTTTATCTGCGCGATGCAGATACAGCATCTCCTGGGGTGGCCGACCCAAGCTCGCTGAAGATTTTCTCATTCGATGTAGGCATACCACACATATGACTTAATATCAGTCGTGTGTAGGTGGCTCAGCGAGGAAACACTAAATGTTTCGGCAGTATAGAACCGCCCCTCGCTGTCATCCTGACTGCGAATCACGTTTGAAAAAATGCAACAATAACCCTCCGCTATGTCCGCATAGCTTGGGTTACTGAGCGCAGGTCCAAGGAAAATGGCTCGAATTTGGTCACCATCCCCCTCAAACCAAACCCTCATGTTGCCCTGTTCATCCCTGAACTTGTAAAAAACGAAGTTTCGGTTTCCAACCAGAATGTTTATCTTCGCTCGCATCATTGCAGGGGAAGAATCATCAAACCAGTTAGATGGTAGACCCCTGATGCAAATCAGAGATCTCTCATGGTCGAGGATTTCCAAGTCCTCGTCCAAATCACAAAACTCTTGTTGTGCCAAAAATCTGTCGATTTTTGCTTTGGCCATTTCTGGCCTCCTTTCTGGGTCATTCAATGACCCATTCAAGTTTTCCGTTCCCCCAGGGAATCGTTCCCTGGGTTTTTCCCTCCAAAATTTGTGAGTAGGCCCTTGCGAGCATGCCCACAATTCCTAGGGAATAGGCCGACACGGCGACTTCGTCACCGTTCGGGACACGCTCAAGGAGCGCGTCCATCTGATGGCCACAGTAAAATCTGCGGCCCACCAAATTCTCGGGGAAAGCGCTGTTTTCGATGTCGAAACTCTTCATGGCTTTTCCTTTCACATGAAAGCCATCTTGCCCTCTGCCGAAATGGCAGTTTAGGGTGGGCATTTTCCCTTTTTTCAAATCACAACTACATTGTGAGCTGAAATTAGGGAAGGAGGTTGGCATCATGCACCTCCTTCAATGTTTCCCTTGCGATTAGGAACGGCAAAGGGAAAGGATAAACTTGTCGTCCTCCTCCGTGAGGACGATACGCGGACGGCTGGACCGCCACATAGGCGGTTGCTTCTCCCACTTTTCGCGAAGTGGGTGCTTCGCGTTTTCTCCGTAGCAATTGTAAATTGCCACGCGAACCGCCTGCGCCCTTGCGCGAATGGGGAACTCCCATTTTTCCCATTCGATTTCGGCCAGAATGGCCGGATCCGTCGCCTCTTGCGGCGGATCGATTTCCGCCAGAACCTCGATGGCCCTGAGGCGGACGAGGGTCTTTGCCCTCTTTTTCCCTTCAGCCGCCTTCCTGGCGGCTTTCTCTTCCGGCGACATCACTATGCCGCCGTCCGGACCGTCGTAACGGCCAGAACTTGTCAGCCAACCCATGCTTTTGCCTTTCGGTAAAAATGAGTATTTGCCTATCAGCCTAGGCACTCGGGCAAAGGAATTCTTCCCTTTTTTCAGGTTGCAATATAATTTGTAAACTGAAAGTAGGGGCGGACACAAGGGGCGATCTTGTGTCCGCAAAAGATATTTTCAGCCATCCCTGGCCTATTTTTCCTCCAGCACGTCGGCGAAGTCGCGCTGGATGTTGACCAGCTGGCCAGTGCGGAGACCGTCGTAGATGCGGACGGAAGCTAACCCCCCACGGCTCGTCCCACCGTTCATCAGCACGACACCCGTGTCGATCTGCTGACCCAGGCCGATCGGGTCGAACCCCTCGTCATCGAGGAAAACGACCTGCCTGGCGACCTCCTTGGCACCGGTGCGCTCGAGGAGCGCCGGCTCCGTCTGACCGCGGTATTCGCCGGGCTTCTCGTCCCGCCGGAGAGCCAGGACAATGACTTCGATGTCATTGCCGTAGATCTGGCGGACGTCGCCCATGACGCCGTTGAACGAATTGCCGAGGTTCAGCACGATGACCTTCTTCATGATCTTCTCCCGTGTGAGTTTTTGTCCTATTCTCTGCCAAACAAAGCAGGAAGTGTGTGGACAAGTACACCCTTCTTTCAAATCACAATCGAAATTGCGAGTCGGAAGAAAGGGGGAATCGTCGTCTCGGGCGATTCCCAAATTTGAGAGGGGTAACGTTGGAACTACCATTGTTCCCTCTTCAAAGCTTCGGAGGACTCACAGGGCCTCCGCACGCCTGTTGGAGAAGTTTGATTTATTTCCTAGTTGCAGTTTTCTCGCAATCAGGAAAAACGAGATAACTTCTCCTTTTTCATAACTCGTATGCATGTTCGGATTGATAACGGTTCATGCATAAACCGGAACATACCCAGCCCGAAAGCCGGGCTTTTAGGGGTTCGCGTTCGACTAATCCCCTTCTTTCAAATCACAACTTGGTTGCGAGTTGGAAGAAGGGAAGGAGCTTAGCATCTTGCTAAACTCCTTCATATGATCTTAAGCCTCATCTATCCTTGATGGGCTGAAAAAATTACTGCGCGTAGTGCAAGCCGCGGCAGTGGTAATCTCGCGCCTTGGCACTGGCCGCAAAGATGGCCTGGTGGTATTGGACGAAATTCTCGCGCAAATCGGATGGAACACCTTTGTACAGGGTCTCCGAAACAAGCTGAACCGTGTTGCCGGACTGCACGACCTTGTGGGTCGCCAGTTCGACGGACACCGATGGCGTCCTGCCAGTCCAGCGACAGGCTTGCACTGTCGCGAGTCCTCCGGTCACCGAGAACCAACCATGCTCTCCGCACGCCAGATCACCGCGATGCCCGGCCGTGGCGTAGGGCTTGATCTGCGAACCATCCAGGTTCGCCACGATCTGGGCCCAGCCGGTGTTAGTGTAACCGCCACCGGACTCCACAGATTCGACACGGATCTCGTGCGTCGGCAGATTGTCGGGGAGAATGAACCCCTCGACTCCGTCCTGCCTTTTCAGGCGCACGTAGGCCGATACGCCCACCAGCTTGGACTTGAAGCCCTCACTATTGAGACGCTCGACCAATTCAGCGTCAGCAATCGGAATGACGAGAGTGATCCGAGCTAGACCGTTTTCACGGAAGCCCGGTTCTTCCAGCGTACACTCCGTGCCGCCGTACCGCCAGACATTGTTGTCCTGACGGACGAGCAGGTAGTGCTCGTCATCCACGATACCAATGATCGTTCCGCCCCAATGCGAGCCGGTGCGGCTCGATGAGGTGAGCTGTTGCAACCAGTGAGCCTGATTTTTCACTAGACCACCGGAGGCATTCTTCCCACCCTTGAGTGCCGATTTGCCACTGTAACCAGCGGCAACCAGTGTCATCGGGGGTTCGGACTGAGCCAGGTCACCGGTGACAGGTTCCAACACGAGGTACTCGTACGTCGGAGCGAACTCCAACGTCTCTTCGTGCTTGGGCCCCATCGGCGCACCCGACTTGACCGTG
>DATDVS010000016.1:0-10595 GCA_036517535.1 Minisyncoccota bacterium | reverse complement strand
TCCAGAAGCGGCTTCTTGCTTCGGTCCAGGAATGCATAGAAACCATCTTCCCAGGCTTTGATCTCGGATGGTTCAAGCTCATCCAGGTAGCCTTCGTTGACGGCGTATATCGAGGCAACTTGCTTCCCCACCGCTACCGGTGAATACTGATTTTGTTTTAAAAGCTCGGTCACCCGCTTGCCGCGATTGAGAGATTTTTTGGTCTCGGCATCGAGGTCGGAATCGAACTGGGCGAAAGATTCGAGCTCGCGGTACTGGGCCATGGCCAGCTTCATCTTGCCGGCGACCTTCTTCATTGATTTTATCTGCGCTGAGGAGCCCACCCGAGACACGGAGTTCCCGATGTTGATAGCCGGACGGATGCCCTTGAAGAAAAGTCCGGTTTCGAGGAATATCTGCCCGTCGGTGATGGAGATCACATTCGTCGGAATGTAGGCGGAAATGTCACCGGCCTGAGTTTCAATGATTGGCAGCGCGGTGATGGAGCCTCCGCCGTAATTTTTATTAAGACGACAGGCGCGTTCGAGCAAGCGGGAGTGCAGGTAGAACACATCTCCCGGATACGCCTCACGGCCCGGCGGACGGCGCAGGAGCAACGAAATTTCACGGTAAGCCACAGCGTGCTTGGAGAGATCATCGTACACAATTAGAACATCCTTGCCTTTATCGAGGAAGTATTCGCCAAGGGCTGTGCCTGAATACGGAGCAAGATAAGAAAAGGCCGGGCCGTCGGAGGATCCGGCGGATACCACGATAGTGTAATCCATCGCCCCCGCTTCTTTTAGTTTGGAAACAATTCGCGCCACTTTGGACTGCTTTTGTGAAATAGCCACGTAAATGCATATTATGTCCTGTCCCTTTTGGTTGATGATCGTGTCAATAGCAATCGCGGTCTTGCCTGTCTGCCTGTCGCCGATAATGAGCTCGCGCTGGCCCCGGCCGATCGGGATCATGGCGTCGATCGATTTGATGCCTGTCTGGAGCGGAGTTTTCACCGGCTCACGGGTCATCACCCCGGAAGCGACTTTTTCCACCGGATACGTCGCATCGCTTTTGATGCCGCCGCCCTCATCAATCGGCTGTGCCAGCGGATTGACAACCCTGCCTATGAATTTATCGCCAACCGGAATGGAGAGAATGGTATTGGTGCGTCGGACAGTCTCCCCTTCTTTAATCTTGGAAAAATCTCCTAAAATGATCACTCCCACCGAATCCTCCTCGAGGTTGAGCGCGAGTCCTGTGGCGCCCGATTCGAAAGTGACCATTTCAGAAGACTGGCATTTCGCAAGCCCTGAAATCTTCGCGATACCATCCGCAATAGAAAGCACCGTGCCATACTCGTAGGTTTCCGCCCCGCTCTCGAGTCCCGCAATTCTCTTTTTTAAATTTTCTATTATGGTGTTCGTACTCATTATGTTTAAATATTTAAATTTTTAAATTTCTCCAGATATTGCCTTTTGTAATTTCTGGAGCCCGCTTAGGATGCTCGCGTCGTATATCACCCCACCCCATTTAGCCCGAAACCCCCCGACTAATTCTTTTTTTATCTTTACTGTCTCCGGCAGGTTGTCCGCATTTAGGAATGTTTTTATGTGGTGGGCTATAGCGGGTTTTATCTCGTGCGCCACTTCTATCTCGATCCCCTTCTTCTCTTGTTCTCGCTCCATGATCTTCTCTAGGTGATAAAGTACGGAAGGCATCTGCGAAGCCAGGTTGCGGCTTTTTACAAAGTCCAGAAATTTATTTTCCAAGCCGGCAGTCTTATCTTCCGCTAGTTCAAATAATGCCCGAGCAAGTTGTTTTGATTTAATCATTGGGTTTTCTTTTCCAGCATTGCTTTGATAATTTTCTCTCCGTGCCCTTCGGCCACGTACCCTCCGATAATCCTTTGCACACCCTCAGCCACTATGGCCGCGGCTTCTTTTCTCACCGCATCTTCCACCTTCTTTTTTTCCTTTTCGGCATCCGCTTTGGCCTGCATCATTATTTTTTCCTTTTCCGCTTCGGCATCCTTCTTGGCATTTTGCACTATTTCCTTGCCGGAGAGTTCGCCTTTTTTCATTGTCTCATTCGCACTCGCTTTCGCCTCGCGGATTATCTCGTCTTTCTTAAGATTCGCATTCTCGACAGCAAGCTTGGCAGCCACGGCATTCTCGAGCCCGCCTTCAATTTCATCTCCGCGCTCTTTCATGAGTTTAGAGAGGGGCTTGGCCGCAATATAGTAAAGAGCGGCGAAAACCAGACCAAAATTGACGATCTGTGCGATCATCAGCTTCCAATCTATGTGAAATGTTGCGATTAATTCCTGCATTTACTTTATAACTTTACACTTTCAACTTTCTACTTGATTGAGAAAGCAATCACCAATCCGTAAATAGCGATAGCTTCCGCGAAAGCCGAGGCGATAAGCATCGGGACCAAGATCTTGCCTGTCGCTTCCGGATTGCGGCCGATGCCTTCCATCGCTTTCGCACCGATCATACCGATGCCGAGCGCCGCACCTACACCAGAGAGCCCTATTGCTAATGCCTTCGCTAACGGAACCAAATTCACTACATTGCTGACTACTACTTCTTCCATATATTTATTTTATTAAACTAATAATTAATAATAATGACCTTTATAAATGATTTAATGTCCGTGCTCCTCATGCGCTTCGTGGTCCTGGGCCGCCATCGTGAAATACACCGTGGCCAAAAGCGAGAATATGAGCGCCTGAATGAGCCCGACGAAAACCTCCAGAAAAAGAAACGGCCCCGGCACAACGTAGGCGAATATCGCGGACATTGAAACGAGCAGGACCTCGCCAGCGAAAACATTGCCGAATAATCGGAATGAGAGCGAGGCTACCTTCGCTACTTCCCCGATGAGCTCGAGGAGCCCCACAAAGAAGGTTATGGGCGCTACTATAAGAACGCTCGGGTCCCGGCGAACCTGCGTCACCATAGATCCGAGCGCCTTTATATTAACATATTTGTTGAAAATTTTCCAAAACCCGATGGTGAATGCTCCGAAAATATTGGCTCCGATGACGAAAAAGATTCCCAGCGCGAGTGTGGTATTGATATCGGCCGTACCGGAGCGGAGGAAGGGAACAAACACTGACTCACTACCCTCTCTGACCACTTGACCAAATGAACCGAGAACCGGTAGTAACCCCAGCCAGTTGTTCACTAGAATAAATGCAAAGAGGCTAAAAACTAGTGGGAATATCCTCTCCGAGATTTTACGATCGTTGGTTACTTGGTCTACCAGAGACAAAGCTCCCTCGAGCACGATTTCAAAAATATGCTGGATCTTGCCCGGAACCTTTTTGAGCTGTAATCGGAGCGCCAGTGAAATTATAAGAATGACTATAACTGCCAGCCAAGAAGTGATGAGAGCATTAGTGATTGTAAAATTCCCAATATGGAAAATAGGCTCGGCGTAGATTGTGACTTCGTGTTGTAAATTATTGTTTTCCATTATTTATTTTCTCCGACCTTGTGTCGGAGTCCGACTCTGGTCGGACTAAATCTTTTTTGTATTGATCGATCTCGCGGTAAATCCCGTAGCAGGTAATTCCGAAAGCCGCCATCAGTATGATAAAAAACATGAACCCTTCAACTTTTTTACCCAATAAAAGGGCAGCCACTAGGGGCACGATAATCCAGCCTGTGGTCTTGCCGTAAAACAGCATCGCCGACCTAAACCAAGGATTGTTTTGTTGAAAATTACTCATCCCTATATCGCAAAAACAAAGCCGTTTTGGCTTTCTAGTATTGTAATATAAAGAGAAATCCGATGCAAATTACTTTTTATCCACGAACCATCCATCAGAACGCTTTTCGCATTTATCCCATTGATATACCCTTCCATTCATGCAGATATAGACACCTTGATCTAACACATTAAGAGCCCCGATAGCAACACCTACATTAAATTCTGCGTCGGATTCTTTGAATTTATATGGTTGTGAAGCTCCCGTTAAAACAATAATTTTATTTTGAATAGTATTTAAAACTTGCGCAGTATCTATCATGGTATCAGTGCCATGTGTGATAAGAATTTTATCCGCCAATGCTCCTTCACATGCTTTTTTTATTAACTTCCTGTCGTCATCAGTCATTTCTAAGCTGTCTTTCGCAAGAAGACGCTCAATGTCATACTCAAAATTTAATTTGACCTTATTCTCACTAAGTTCCTTGACTGCTTGTTTGCCAAATGAGAAATTTAAAGTCCCTTTTTCTTCTGAATACATTTTGTCTATAGTTCCCCCTGCTGTAAAAACTTTTATTTTCATACTTGAGTAGTATAAACCAAAAAATTAAGAAAAGCTACTTGGAGTTTGATTCAAACTTTTCAACGCGTGTAGTCAAATTTGCTATTTTCCGGTTATAAGATAGACCATCACTATTCAAACTGGAGATATTTTCTTTAAAATACTTATTATCTTCGTGTATATTTTTTATTTCTTTTAGAATTAGAGACATGACTTCCGCATTGTCTGCGAAAGACTTAGCGATGCTTCTCATATTGCTTTCAAAGCTCTTTTCAAAAATTCTGAACTTGTGTTCTGTAAGGTATTTTTTAGTTTTCCCTTTTACCAATTTCTTCATACTCATATTATAGACTCCTATATTGTATTACGCAAATTGATTAAAAATCATATTTTTGATATAGTTTTTGCTATTGAGCGTGTAGTTCAGTGGTAGAACGCTGTCCTGATAAGACAGAGGCCGATGGTTCGATCCCATCCACGCTCACAAAAAAAACAATGTACCAAACAAAAAGCCCCGACCTAGGTCTGGGCTTTTTGTTTTAAAGGTAAAAGAATAGATTAGTACTCTCGGCGTCCACCACGTGAACCGCCTCCGTATCCGCCATTGCCTCCTCCTCCGTAGCCGCCGTTGCCACCAGTTCGTGGTGGTCGAGCTTCCATCGGACGAGCTTCATTGACAGTCAGTTTGCGTCCTTCGAATTCCTGATCGTTGAACATTGAGATAGCATTTGCTGCTTCCTCGGCTGTCGCCATTTCAACGAATCCGAAACCTTTAGAACGACCGGACATTTTGTCCATGATAATCACAGCTGAAACAACGTTCCCAGCTTGTGCGAAGTGCTCACGTAGAGCATCTTCTTGGGTGCTGTAAGGGAGCCCCCCTACATATAGCTTTGTAGCCATTTAACTTTCTTCCTTTTTTACTAAAAAGGACAAAAAATACTTAATAATGCGTAGAAACTCAAAAACGACTTAGAGAAACTACTGGGTGCAAGTATAACATATAAAAATAATAAGTAAACGAGGAGACGGGTCGGGGTAGCGCGAAGCTTCCCCGACCCGGCACGCGAACGTTCAGTGAACCATGCTTGGTTCGGGGGCGAGCACCTTGCCTTCTGCGACTTCCTCGAAATCCTGGGCACCGAGCTTTGATTTATATCATCATGCTAGTACGCTGATATTTATAGATGGAAGATTTATTCCTCCTCTTCGCTTCCCTGCTCGCCGGACTCGCAGGCCGCGACAATTTCCCCGATTTCACCCTCGAGGATTTTCGGCAGGTTGTGCCAGGATTTCTTGATACGATGGTCGGTTATGCGATCTTGTGGAAAATTGTAAGTACGGATTTTTTCACTACGGTCGCCAGTGCCGATCTGGTCCTTGCGTACTCCGGCATATTTTTTCGCCTCTTCTTCCTCTTTGAGCGCGGCGAGCTTGGCGGTGAGGATGGACATCGCCTTCTCGCGGTTGGCCAGCTGGCTGCGTTCATTGGTCGAGCGCACATCAATGCCAGTCGGCTTGTGGATCAGGCGCACGGCCGTCTCCACCTTGTTCACGTTCTGCCCGCCCTTGCCACCCGAGCGCGAATATTCCATTTCGATATCCGCCGGATTTATTTCAAAATTAACTTTTTTGCGTATTGGCAGAATTGCGACTGAGGCGGTCGAGGTATGCACTCGGCCATTTTTCTCGGTTGCCGGCACTCTCTGCACGCGATGCACGCCCTGCTCATAGCGCATCTTTCTATAAACATTTTTGCCTGCCCCGCCAGAGGCGGGGCCTTTTATTTCGAAACTCGCCTCCTTATATCCGGCCAGGTCGCTTTTGGATTCATAATTAACCTTCCAACTCCAGCCCTCTTTTTCCGCAAATTTCTCGTACATATGTGCGAGCTCCCAGGCGAAAAGCGAAGCCTCGTCGCCTCCGGCACCGGCCCGGACTTCCAGCACTATTTCATTCGTCCCGCCTTGGCGGGACTCCTCTTCCTTATCTTTCGCTAGAATATCTTGAATTTGTTTTTCTACTGCTTCCCGTTCCGTCTGTATTGATTTAAGTTCTTCTCCGGCCAAATCGTGCAAACTGTCATCACTCTCCAGCATCTGCCTAACTTCAGATTCTTTGCGTAGTAAATGCGAAAGCTGTTCCGCAAGATAACTCGTACGGTGGTCCTTTTTTAACTCATCGATATTCATTACTTTTTCGCTTTAGCGGATGCGGCTCGGCGCTTGTTAAACCGGTCTACCCGGCCGGCGGTATCCATGATCTTTTCGTTGCCTGTGTAGAAAGGATGGCAGTTCGAGCAGATTTCAACTCTTATTTCCGGAAGGGTGGAACCGACAAGAAAGGTCGCCCCGCATGCGCAGGTCGCCTTGGTTCCTATATTGTATTTTGGGTGAATATCTTTTTTCATGGCTTTTGTTTAACTTGCAAAACATTAACACACTTCTACGCTGAAAGCAAATCGATGTTATCCTGTATGCCGCTTTTTAGTTTCTGCACGCTCCTGGAGTAGGTACAGGAGGATCCTCCGGAGCCGTAATACCTGCAGGCTGCCCTGTTCTGCGCGCTTTGGCTGTCGCCTATTGCCCCGAGGTCGGTGAGGTACAGGGAGGAAGCCATAAAAGCGTCCCGGGGCGACCAAGGATTGGGCTCATAGCCTAATGTGCTTTTCAGACGATTTTCAAAAATCACCCAGGTCGAAGGAATAAATTGCGCCGGACCCATTGCCCCTCCATAACCCGCCACTCCGGCAACCGGGCAAGAAACAGTGGTCGAAAGCGGGTCTAGGCCCAGCTTGCGGGTTATATCGATGAACGGCGGGATGTCGCGCGTAGGCTTCATCAAGTTGCTGTAGACTTTTCCCGTAGCTTTATTTGTGCCATAGCCGGTGGAAAGGTCGGAGAGATAACATTGGCCGACGTTTGAGCCTAGGTTGCTCTCTTGAGTAAGGACAGCGAGCAGAAATGCCGGATCAATACCGAACCTTCTCTCCGCTTCGTTGGCATAATTCAAAGCTGTGCCAAACTCGATCTTCTGCGAAATACCAGCCAAGCTAAAGAGGGCGCTGCGTATCCTGTCCGCTCGCGCCTTCTTCTCGGCTACCAGCTTGGCGTAATCACCTTCTTTCTGTTTACTAACCGCCAAGAGCTGTTTTTTGTTCGCTTCGGACTTGGCCACCTTCTTCTGCGCACTCTCCAGCTGCGCCTTCGCATCGGTTTCCGCATCCTGCTTTTTTTCCAAGCTGGTTTTCTCCACCTCGGTTTGGACTTTTACTCCGTTGATCTGATCCACGGATGCCTTGATGGATTCCTGGATGGAAACATAGGACTCCATGTCAGAGTAGAAAGAAGACACGTCCAGGTCGCTTAGCACCAAGTGTACAAAATTTTCATTATCAAATTCATTGGTATTGCGTAGAAGCTGCGCCAGCGACTCATGCTCCCGCTCTATCTTGGCACTCAACGACTTGATAGTTGAAGTTTTCTCGGTGATCGAAACTTTTAATTGCGCTATCGTCAGCGCCCGCGATTTAATCTTGGTTTTCAAGGCGTTGATTTCAGTGGTGAGTTTGGTCACATCGCTCTTTAATGTTCCGGACTGCTTTTTCTGGCTATCGAGCTGGGCATTTAAGTTGGCAAGCTGGCGGTTTAGATCGTCGAGCTGGGCCTGGCAATATTGCTTTTCCGAAATGTTGGAGGAGCTGTTGAGTTGCAGACAGTCAAATTCAGCCTTCGCTTGTCGAATGCCTGCTCCAAACCCGAATATTGTGCTAAGTAAGATAAAAGCAATTAAATAAAAAGCACCTGTCGGTTTCCGCATACTCATATTATAACACGACGAATGAAAAGGGAGATTATTACGCTTTTCTGTGGTGTTTTTACTCTTTTTTACCTGCTTCTGCGGGCGCTTCAGCCACAGCCTCACCCTCCTCCTCTTTCTTGCCCTTCTTCTCCACTTCGATAGCAGATAGATCCACTGGCGCTACTGGTTCATCTAATTTTTCCTCCTTTTGCTCAACGATAGAAGCCACGATTTCATTCGGTGCAGTTATCGCCACCACTCCGGCCGGAAGCCGGATATCGGAAACGACGATAGTGTCCTGTAGAGTTTCAAGCTTTGAAATATCGACAAATAGGCTGTGCGGCAAATCTCCGGGCAAGGCCTCGATTTCGATCTCGTGGAGCACCTTCACGAGATTACCTATGCCGTTCTTCACGGCGTTTGATATGCCTTCGAATTCCAGAGGCACCTTGACCTTGATCTTTTTCGTCATGTCTACCACCAGGAAGTCCACGTGTATCGGCTCTTCCGTGACCGGATCTACTTGGACTTCATGAATCAGCGTATCGAGCTCTCCAGCACTCGTCGCCACCTTTACAGTGGAAGACTCTCCGGCCTTGAGCCATACTTTCTTGAATTCAATTTTTGAAACAGAAATAGACGTAGAGGTTTTACCAGCTCCATAAAAAACCGCCGGGATCTCCCCCGACTTCTCTAAAGTATCTAGTTTTACACCGGCCATCCGGCTCTTCGCTGCAATTACAGACATGGGAATCATTATATATAAAAAGGGTTAAAAAGCAAATCGCTCGGGGGAATCCTAGCTGCTATGGTGTGATTTCGGATGCTCCAGGGCGAGGTGGGAAGAAATGTATTGCTTGGATCCCCCAACTTTCTTGCCTGGATTTAAAATGTTCTTGGGATCGAAAATTTTCTTTGTTTCTTTAAAAATATCCAGGATGTGCGGAGCGAACATCTTCGACAAGTAGGGCGTGCGGATAATGCCGTCATTGTGCTCGGCGGTTATCGAACCATGGTATCGCAGCACCAAGTCATAAACTTTATCCGAGAGTTCTAAAATTATTTTCCCCGTATCCGGATGTGAAAAGTCCATCAGCGGAATGATATGGAAATTCCCATCCCCCGCATGGCCGGCGATGGTATAGGTCAGGTCATACTGGCCCAGAATATTATTGAGCTCCGAAATGAATTTCGGTAGAAACTCCGGCCGGACGATGATGTCGTCTATAAACGGCGCAGTCCTCTTTTCTTTCACGTGCTTGCGTAGCAAATTGAAGCTTTGCCGCCTAACATCCCAGTACTTCTCGGCCTCGGCTTCTGATTTTGTAATATGCACTTTTAATTTAAAGTTCTTGATCGCTTCTTCTAATTTCAGACACTGTGCGTTCACTTGCCCCTCATTCACTCCGGCAAACTCCACAAGAAGTATCAGTTTTGGGATTCCTCCGTGGAGCGCCATCTTAAATTCCGGCATAAAGCTCCACATAAATTTCACCATCCCAATGAATCCTTTATTCTTCAAAAAATCCGGGAAGAACCGCACCGCGAGCTTCATGGTCTTGTCATCATAGGCCTCCACTGTCTCTGGATTTTGCTTCAAGATCTCGTCCACCAGCCTACCTAAGGGCTCCAGATCGCTCATAAATATCGTAACGAGCTTTGAATGCGGCTGCACTGGTACGAGGCGAAATGTGATCTCCGTCGCTATTCCCAGGGTCCCCTGTGAACCCACTAATAATTTATTTAAATCAAACACGCCATCATGCAATACATTCCAAATATAATACCCCGCTGAATTTTTATGCACTTTTGGTTTCGCCCGCATTATCTCTTTTTCATCTTTTTTGATTAGATTAAAAAGTTTTTTGTATACTTCTTCCTGAGTTAATATCTCGCTTACAGGAAAAGGTTTTACGGTGCGCTCGACTCCGTCGGCGAAAACCACTTTCGCCTCCACTATGTAGTCCTCCGTCTTGCCATATTTCAAAGTCTTCTCCCCTGCGGAGTTGTTGCCGTACATTCCGCCCATCGCGTTTAAATCTTTCGAGGCCGTATAGCAGGGCAGAATCAGCCCGTACTCCTTGGTGATCTTCTCAAAATCCCGATAGAACATGCCGGGCTGAACGGTGATTGAAGCCGGAACAGCAAAATTCTGAGTCGCGTCGGAGCCCGTCGGATTTTGACGGGTAAAGACGCCAGAATTTTTCACCGGCTCCGGCCCTTTCACCAACTTGTTCATATGCCTAGTGAAATCCAAAATCAATGATTCTCCGATTGCCCCGCCGGACATGTCCGTGCCCGCGCACCGCGCCGTGATCGAGAGCGTCGCCCATCCCTCATTTAATTTATGGTCATTGTATTTATCCTTATTGTCCCGCACCCATTCCACCAGCCTCATTACATCCTGACTGTCCTGCGGATATAGAACCAGCTTCGGCCGCACTTCAAAAACGCTCGCGTCGTGCGAATATTTTTTGAGCACTTCCTCACTGTCATCCACCTCCCCCTTGAAAAATTTCTGGATTTCTCTTTT
>DATDVS010000015.1:0-11680 GCA_036517535.1 Minisyncoccota bacterium | reverse complement strand
CAAATCCTGATCCATGTTAAAATACCCTTATTAATATTTAACTTTAAATTTATGGCAGATATCAGTAAATTAGAAGAGGATGTGAGATGGTGGACGGAGGAAATTAGAAATATTAATAATAAGATTAGCCAATTAAATCTGGAACTCCGAAACGCTGCCAGAAAGTTAGAAGATAGGCAAAGAGAATTAACCCAAGCTCATCAAGACCAAGCTCGGGATGCTACGAAGGAAACAGTGTAATATGCAAATCGAACGGCCAAAATCGAAACAGCCGATGCCGGCAAACGCCAAGCGAGTTTTTAAGGGCGTAATTTTTGATGTATATCAGTGGGAAGTAGAAGGTTATGATGGCTCTAAGAAGGTTTTTGAAAAATTGAAACGGCCGGATACGGCTATGATTTTGCCGGTTACTGAGGATGGGAAAATAATGCTGGCTCTCCAAGAACAACCGCACAAAGCACCATTTATCGGCGCCTTGGGTGGGAGGCTGGAGGAAGGAGAAGATATTTTATCTGCGGCTAAACGCGAATTCCTAGAAGAGTCCGGGTATGAAGCTAGAGAATGGGTTCTTTTTGACGCTGTGCAACCGATTAGTAAAATCGATTGGGCGGTTTATACTTTTATTGCGAAAGGTCTAAAAAAAGTTGCGGAGCCAAATTTGGACGGTGCAGAAAAAATTGAACTCAAGTTTATGGATTTTAATGAATTTGTCCAAATGGCCGTAGAAGACGACAAATTCGGCGACGAGTTCAAAATAAAAATTCTGGAGGCCAAGCTGGATCCAGTTAAAAGAAAGGAATTAGAGGCTTTATTCAAGCCCTAGGACCCTGTGGATTACTTGATTTTGGCACATATGGTACAATAAATACACGGTCGTTATTATTAGCGACATTTAGAATTATTTTATGATCGGAACTCACTAATTGTTTTCATTTGATAAAAGAAGCAAGCTAAAGTAAGCTTATACTTATTGGCTTGCTTCTTTTAGTTTATATGAATGTCATTGAACCCCATTTCAAAAAAAGCGCTTGTGCATACTGCGGGGACGCGCCCGTTAATCACACTTTTTCATATTTCTTAAATCTGATTTCCACCCGGATGGATTTCCATATCAAGAAGGTTGCCCGCCATGCGCCGAAGTTTCTGGTGCGCTTCGCGGACTTTATCCCGAAGTTCACCTTTGAGACCTTCGCGCTCCTCGGCCTGGCCAAGTTTTCCGACGACATTGAAAAAGCGAAAACTTTCCGCTCGCGGGTCATCTGGGAGGAGGCGAAAAGACGGGGAATCAAGATGGAGCAGCTGATGCTCTGGGGCAAGCCGATGGACTACTATCGTGCATTTTTAAATGGTCGCAGGATTTATTTCGACAGCTTGCCGATCCCACCGGAGATGCTTGACATGCGGGAAAATTGGGACGACAAGTTCGCCTTAAAGAGAGAATTGGCAAAAAATAATATTCCGGCGCCGGAGTGCGTCGCGCTCCCGATTTTTTATAAAAAGCGGGCAGAGGAAATTTTTGCAAAATTGGAAAAGCCGGTGATCGTCAAGCCTCGTATCGGTTCGCGCGGCAGGCATACCATTACAAACATCAATACTATAGAGGAATTCAGACGTGCGCTAAAGGTTGCCGAAGCCATCAGCCCGGACCTGGTGGCCGAAGAGCATCTTCATGGATATATCTGCCGGGCCACGGTAGTGGGCGGCCAGCTGGCCGGCTTCTACCGCGCCAAGCCGCCCCATGTCGTGGGTGATGGGAAAAGCACGATCCGGAAACTAATCGAAGAAAAGGATAAAAATCGATACCAAAGGGTGGAAAAAGTGGATATAAGCGAGGAATTAATGACGCATATCGCAAAATCCGGCTTTACTTTAAACGATGTTTTGCCCGAAGGCAGGGAGCTCTCGCTCTCGCACCGTTCCGGCCGGCTCTTTGGAGGCACAACGAGGGAAATGCTCCCCCTACTTCACCCGAGCTTCGTGCCGATCCTAGAGAGGGTGGCGAAGCTTTTGGGTCTGGCCGTCGTCGGCTTTGACTGCATTGTTCCGGATCCGGAAGTCGAAGCTAGCTCACAAAAATGGGGGATTATCGAGGCGAACACTCTACCCTTTATTGATCTCCACTACTATGCGCTCCTAGGCAAGCCTCAAAACATCGCGGGCATGGTTTGGGATTTATGGGGACCTCTCCCCGGCCCTCTCCTTGCCAAGGAGAGGGTGGATGCAAAGCAGGCGGGTGAGGTCAATGCGCCACGGTAAAAGCAATTACTTTTTTTGCCCCTGCATTTTTTAGCACCTTTTTCGCTTCGGAGAGCGTGGCGCCGGTGGTCGTCACATCATCTATCAGAATTATATTTCTGCCGGCGACCCTTTCTGGATTTTTAACCGCAAAAGAACCGACAATGTTTTTCAAGCGAATGGACCGATTCTCGATGCGCGCCTGATGCTCGGTATTTTTTATTTTTACCAATGCATTTTTTTCCAAAGTAAGGCTTGCATCTGCGCCATGGCGCAGGTTGGCTTGGTCTAGTTCAACTATTTTTCGGCAGATCAGCTCGGCCTGGTTGTAGCCGCGTTCCCGAGTGCGCGCCCGGGAGAGGGGGATAGGAATGAGGAGGGCTCGCCGGAAATTTTCCATTATCCGCAAATCGGCGAGTTCTTCCAGAATTCTGCCGTACAGAATCTCGCCGAAAATGCCAGCCACCGCGCGCCTGCCTTTATATTTTAGAATCCACACTGCTTTCTTCACCGGCGGGTGTCGATAGTCGTAAAGGGGGAATATCCATTTGGCGCTCTCCCGCTCGGCCTCCGGGCAGTCCGAAAGGCATTTGTCGCAGAGGTAAGAGCTCCGGGAATTACACCCTACGCAATGCACAGGGAAGAGCACGTCTAGGATAGCATATAAAAAGCCCATTATGATATAATATTATCATAGATTTGCATTAGGTTATTGGAAAATTAGCATGGATAATCCGTTTAAAAAACTTTTTTCTAACATCACATTGTTCGGGGGCGGAGGGGGCGACAGCGCTGTCGGTATCGACATCGGTTCTTCATCCATAAAAGTAGTCGAAATTAAGAAAAAGCGGGGCAAGGCCGTGCTGGAGACCTACGGTTCGATTGCGCTTGGGCCTTATGCGGACCTCGATGTGGGCAGGGTGACGAATCTGCCGGTAGATAAAATTGCCGTTGCGCTGAAAGAAGTTTTAAAGCAGGCCGGAGTCACGAGCTCAAACTCGGCCGTGGCTGTGCCGGTGCAATCCAGCCTGATATTCACCATCGAGCTTCCCGCACAGGTCAAACCGGAGGAAATGTTCTCTGTGGTCACGACCGAGGCGCGCAAATATATTCCGGTGCCGATCACCGAAGTTTCGCTCGACTATTTTATTTTGCCGGAGAAAGCGCCATCATTCGAAGAGATGAATAATCCGGACCTGCCGAAAACCCAAATTTCCCAGAAGAGGGTGCTGGTTGTCGCCACGCAAAACGATGTCATCGCCAAGTATCGATCCATCTCATCCCAGGCGGTGCTCGAGGTCGGATTCTTTGAAATTGAAATTTTCTCTTCCATCCGGTCCAACTTCGAGCACGAGCTCTCCTTGGTGCTACTCATGGATTTCGGAGCATCGCGCACCAAGATTTCACTGGTGGAGTTCGGTATGGTGAAAGCCTATCATACGATCGACCGCGGGGGGGCTGACATCACCGATTCGATTGCCAAGTCCCTTAGCATTCCGTTTACCCAGGCGGAAAAAATGAAAAGGGAGTTTGGGCTCCTGGAGAATCCGAGCGAGAAGACGCTCCTGAGCATCATCAAGCTCCACGCCGATTACATATTTTCGGAAACCAACAACGTATTATTGGGGTACGAAAAGAAATACAACCGCACTATCAGCAAAGTCATCCTAACCGGCGGCGGATCCGTCATGAAAGGCCTGCCGGAGGCGGCAGCAAGCAACTTCCAGGCGGAAATAGAGATAGGCCACCCGTTCTCCAAAGTCGGCACGCCGGCATTTCTGGAGAAGGTGCTTACAGCCATGGGTCCGGAGTTTGCAGTTGCACTCGGCCTCGCTTTACGAAAATTACAATAAGTGCAATAATAGTAGAAAGTGTAAAGTCATCAAGTTCATAAAGTAATTCAAAATTCTAAACTTAACTTTATAACTTTCAACTTTATAACTTTATAAACTAAGATAGATGGATCAAAATTTTCAAACATCGTTCATCCCGAAGAAACCCATGATTGAGGATAGGGTGGTGGCTTCCGCGCCGACGAGCCTGCTCACGGTAATTTCTATTTTTATTTTCTTCACCATGCTCCTCGCCACCGTCGGGCTTTATTTCTACAAAAGCATTCTCTCCAAGCAGATCGTGCAAATGAACACCGACCTCGCGCTTGCCAAGAACCGCTTTGAGCCTACCAAGATCACCGAACTTCAAACCCTCGATAAGCGCCTGAGGGGCTCGACGGAAATTTTGAACAAGCACATCGCTGTTTCTCCGATATTTGAAGCGCTGGAGAAGAATACGCTCAAAACCATTCGTTATACCAAATTTGACTATACTCTCTCCACCGACAGGAATGTGACCACGGTGGATGTAGCGATGAAAGGGCAGGCAGTGGGTTACCGATCGATCGCGCTCCAGTCCGACCTGTTCGCCCAGAACAAGCAGCTGATCGACCCGGTCTTTTCCAACCTTACCCTCGACAATAAAGGCAACGTGCTTTTCGACCTGCAGTTTTCAGTGGACCCAACTTTTATAGATTATAAGAAAATGTTAGCCGAAAATAATTTGAATTAATTATGGTCAGATTTGCCATACCAGTCATTTTAATAGGGATCTCGGTCGCAAGCTTCTTTTTCTTGGTGAGCCCGATGTACAGCGGCGAGAATGGCATAACGGCGCTGCGGGCGCAGATAGTTTCTTATAATGAAGCACTCGACAATTCCAAGGCGCTCGAGTCGGAGAGGGACAAGCTTACCCAGAAATATAATTCCATTGATCCGGATAATCTGGAAAAATTAAAAAAGTTTCTGCCGGATTCCGTGGACAATATACGCCTGATCTTGGAGATCGAGCAGCTGGCTGCGCCCTACGGCATGGTCCTCCGCGACGTAAAATACGACACCAATCCGAAGGCTGAAGCCAAGCCCTCGACCGGCACGGTAGTGGCGGGAGGCGCCGCGCCTACGGTGGTCAATAAAAATTACGGCACCTGGGACCTTGAATTTTCCACCGAAGGCACATACAATAATTTTCTAAATTTCCTGAAAGACCTCGAGAAGAACCTCCGGATCGTGGACATCTCTTCGATCGCTTTTGCATCAGAGGCGGCAGCAGGTAGCGGATCCGCGGATTCTTATAAATATAGCTTCGCCATCAAGACATACTGGCTGAAGAATTAAAATACAATGCCCAAAGCAAGAAACATTATAATATTTGCATCCATAGCGGTAGCTCTGGTCCTCGGTTACATTTTTTTCCTACAGCCGGGGGAGGAAGAGGCGAGTCTGGTGTCAACGGAAAATACCGGAGGTGCGGCCGCTGTGGCCACAGCTCCCGACGCGGGCATCAGCATCGGGCAGGATTTTTTGGCAATACTCCTCAACGTCAAGAACATAAAGTTGAACGATTCAATATTCTCGGACGGAGCATTTTCCACCCTTCGCGACTCCAGTATCGAGCTTGTTCAGGACGGCACAGAGGGTAGAAGCAATCCTTTCGCTCCGCTTGGCAACGAGAGCGGCCTCCTCGCTCCGGCTCCGGTAGTCCAAGCTCCGGCCCCGGCGCCACTACCTGCTCCCACTCCAAAGCCTAGCCCGACCCCAAAGCCGGCTTCTACCCCGAAACCGTCCACCCCGGCCCCCGCGCCAGCTCCGGCTCCGGCCGCACCGAGCCCTACACCTACGACTCCGACTCCATCACCTACGCCGGGTAACCCGGGTGTTCCGCCGGTCCCATCGCTCTGACATTAATTATGAGCTTTTTAGAAGAACTTGCTAAAAAAGGTGTAATAAACCAAAACCAAATCGGCGAAATAAAAAGCCGCGCCAATGATAAACATGGCGGCAATGTGGATGAGGCGCTGATGGAGATGGGCGTAGCCGAAGAAGGCATAATGCAGGCCAAGGGCGAATATTTCCAAATGCCGATCAAGAAAGTAAATGCTACGGACATTTCTTTCGACGCGCTCAAATACATCGGCGAGGATTCGGCCACGCATTACCACTTTGCGCCGTTCGGTCTCACTGACGGAGTACTCGAGGTGGGCATCACCGATCCGGAAAATATCCAGGCAATGGACGCGCTTCAATTTATTTCGGCAAAGATTGGGATTCCATTCAAGATATTCCTCATTTCGAAAGGCAACTATGAAAAAATAATGGAAAATTACAAAGGCCTCTCGAGCCAGGTGGGGCAGGCCTTAAGCGAGCTTGAGAACAACGAAGCGGAAGAGTCAAAGGCGATGAACGAGGAGAGTCTGAGCAAGGAAATAAAAAATGTAACCGGTGAGGAAAAAATAGTCGAGGATGCGCCGGTCATCAAGATCGTTGCCGTCATTCTGCGCAATGCCCTCGAAGGCGATGCTTCGGACATCCATATCGAGTATACCGGCGAGAAAGTGAAAGTGCGTTTTCGTGTCGACGGCGCGCTCCATACCACCATTGTGCTGCCGCCCTCCGTATACAGCGGGATAGTGGCGCGCATCAAAATCCTGGCCAAGCTTCGTCTGGATGAAAAGAGAAAGCCGCAGGACGGATCTTTCAGTGCAAATATCGACGGCCGCAAAATTGATTTTCGTGTTTCCACCATGCCCGCCTACTACGGCGAGAAGGTGGTGATGCGAATACTCGACTCGGAAAAGGGAGTCAAGCCGCTCGACCAGCTCGGACTCTCGGAGGTGAATCTGGAGCTTATTCGCGAGGCACTCCAAAGGCCGTTCGGACTTGTGCTCATCACCGGGCCGACCGGTTCCGGCAAATCCACCACTCTCTACTCGATGATGAACGAACTCGACAAGGAGAAGTCGAACATCGTATCGCTCGAAGACCCGGTGGAGTACCACATGCCGGACATCAACCAGTCGCAAATGATGCCGGAGATCGGCTATACTTTTGCCTCCGGACTTCGCTCCATCCTCCGCCAGGACCCGGATGTGATCATGGTGGGGGAAATTCGCGACAAGGAAACGGCCCAGCTTGCCATCCAGGCGGCGCTGACCGGACACCTGGTGCTCTCGACCCTTCACACCAACAGCGCAATCGGGGCGATCCCCCGGCTGGTGGATATGGGAGTCGATCCGTACCTGATTGCGCCGACACTTATCCTCTCGATCGCCCAGCGCCTGGCGCGCATGACCTGCCCGTCCTCCCGCAAGTCCGTGCCAATGGACGAGTCCACCAAAAAGCAGATCGAAGATCAATTAAAAGATTTGCCGCAGGAATTCAGAAAGCAATTGCCGATCAAAAATGAAATGTATGACGTTGTGCCTAGCGCGGAATGTCCCTCGGGTACGCGCGGGCGCATCGCCGTTTTTGAAATGTTCAAGGTCGACAAGGACATGCAGAGCGTGATACTGAAGAATCCGGTCAACTCGGAAATATACAAGATGGCTCGCAGCAAAGGCATGCTCATGATGAGGGAGGATGCCATGCTCAAGGCCGTGACCGGCGTTATACCCTTCAAGGAAGTGTACAATTTCAACATGGAGAATGAATGATCCCGAATTATAGTATAATGTAATCAGCCTATGGATTATAAAAAAACATTGGAGGAGCTAATACTTACTGTCATTCGCGAAAACGGATCGGATCTGCATTTGGGCGCAGGGAGGGTTCCGGCTATCCGGGTGAACGGCGAGCTCATATTCCTCGCCAAACAGCCGGCTTTTACCCAGGAGGATATGATGCGCATTCTTGGTGTTATTCTCGACAAAAATAAAATTGATAAATTCGTGCAGAATCAGGAGCTTGATTTTTCATACGACTTCCGGGGGGAGGCGCGCCTCCGGGGCAATGCTTTTTTTCAAAAGGGTCTTGTCAGTATGGTTTTCCGCCTGGTGCCGAAAGTAAAAACTCTTGCGGAGCTTCACTTGCCTGCGATACTGGCGGACCTCGCGCGCAAGAAGCAGGGGTTCTTCCTGGTGGTAGGTCCGGTAGGGCAGGGCAAGTCCACCACGCTCTCGTCGATGATCGAACTTGTCAACAACGAACAGGCGCGCAACATCATTACCATCGAGGACCCAATCGAGCATGTCTACATCGCCAATAAGTCCATCATCAGCCAGCGCGAAGTCGGCATCGATACCAAGGACTTTTACTCGGCGCTCAAGGAAGTTTTCCGCGAAGACGTGAATGTGATCATGATCGGCGAGATGCGCACGCCGGAGACCATCGCGACCGCGGTAACTGCCGCGGAGACCGGCCACCTCGTTCTCTCCACTCTCCATACCAACAACGCTTCGCAGACGATCGACCGCATCATCGATTCTTTTCCGGGCAATCAGCAGGATCAGATCCGCACTCAGCTGGCAGCCAGCCTGCTCGCCATCTTTTCCCAGAGGCTCATCCCCAGAATTACCGGAGGTCTCATTCCCGCCTATGAGCTCTTGCTCAACAACAGCGCGGTCGCGAACCTCATCCGTGAAAAAAGAACGCACGAGATAGACGTGATCATAGAAACAGGCACGGAGTCCGGCATGGTGGACCTCAACCACTCCCTGATCGAGCTGGTGCGCGCCGGGGAGATCACCATCGAGAATGCATACCAGTATTCACTTAACCCGAAAGGGCTGGAGAGATTAATTTAAACTTTATGACTTTAAGAACTTTTAACTTTATAGCTTAACTACCATGCTATTCAATTACAAAGCCGTAGATGCAGAGGGGGCCAGTAAACAAGGCGAGATAGACGCGCCGAGCAGGGACCTGGCGATAAGCGGGCTCCAGCGCCGCGGGCTGATCGTTATCTCGATTAAAGAAGAGGGGCAGAGCAAGTCCATCTTTTCCATGTCTTTCTTTGAGAAAGTTTCGATGAAGGATGTGGTGGTGCTCTCCAGGCAGATCGCGACCCTTTTCGAGGCCCAAGTGTCCGCGCTGAAGGCCTTCACCATGCTGGCGACCAATTCGGAGAACAAACTTCTCTCCAAGAAGCTTACAGCCATCGGCGACGATCTCCAGGCCGGGGTATCCATTTCCGGATCGCTCGCCAAGCATCCGGATGTATTTTCCAATTTTTATGTGAACATGGTGAAAGTGGGCGAGGAGACGGGCAAATTGAACCAGACCTTCCTCCACCTAGCCGAATACCTCGACCGCCAGTATGCGCTGACTTCCAAGACCAGGAATGCATTAATCTATCCGATATTTGTCATCATCACCTTCTTTGTCGTTATGACGCTGATGTTCGTCGTCGTCATCCCGAAGCTCTCGGCCATCATTCTCGATTCCGGGCAGGAGGTTCCTTTCTATACCAAAATAGTGATCGCCATTTCAAATATTTTCGTCCATTACGGGTTCATCGCCCTTATCTTCGTGGTTCTCGTCGGCATTTGGCTCTGGCGCATGACCCGCACGCAGGCGGGTAAAATTTATATCGACAAAATGAAGCTGGCCATTCCGGCCGTAGGGAATTTGTATAAAAAATTATATCTCTCCAGAATTTCCGACAACTTGGAAACGATGCTCACCGCCGGCGTGCCAATAATCCGCGCGATCGACATTACTTCCGAGGTGGTAGGCAGCTACATATACAAAGACGTGCTGAGCGACGTCGCTGACGGGGTTAAGTCCGGCCTGGCATTGTCGGTGGCTTTTGAAAAGCACGGCAAAGAAATTCCCGGCATCCTGGTCCAGATGGTGAAAGTGGGCGAGGAAACCGGCTCCCTCGGAAATATCCTGAAAACTTTGAGCGAATTTTACAAAAGGGAAGTGGATGACGCCATCGACACCCTGGTGGGGCTCATCGAGCCGGTGATGATCGTGGTCTTGGGCCTAGGGGTGGGCATCCTCCTCGTATCGGTGCTCATGCCGATCTACAACCTCGCCGGTGGGATAAGCTAAAATAAATATTTGACTAAAATACAGAAAGTGCTTTAATTCAGGAGCTGTGGGTTGCAAATGGTGGTATCCCCACTTTGGCTGTACGCTGCAGAAAACATGCCAACGCAACCCACAGTACTAGATTTTGTTCTTCGACTTTGCAATTCGGAGTAAGACAGCAGTGTCTCCCTCGGACTGATGGCATTGCCTCGTCCGGGTGAAATGAGTGCTCGCCAGGCACCATTTCCTGCTCGCTTCCTCCGAATCTGGGTGGGCTGCTTTTCCGGGCCCACCCCTCGTATCTACGCCAGTGTCCAAAAACACTGGCTTTCGCTTTTCCTTTCGCAAGAACGGTTCTTGCGAAAATTCTTTTATCATTATACTACTTTTTTACTAATAATTGTCGATTAATCTTTTTTGCCTAAAAAGATATACAAAATAATCTTATGATAAATAAGTTGTACTAAATAACTGAAAATTATTGTCAAACCTAAAGCTATAAATATATCTCTTATGTGGTGGACTTTTGCAAGTTCGAAACAATGATTAATATCATAAGAATTTATAGCGAAGGTAAAATCTATGCAACTTTGTACTGGTTGAAATTCAAATTTAACAATGCTATACCAACTCCATATTAAGAAAACTGGCAAAGAAATAAAGAATACTACTAAAAGCAACCTATGCCAAAAGTAATTTTGCAGATTAGAGTGTTTATTAAATGGAAATAGAATTTTTTTGATTTTCATTTGTTTTGCAAAAGAAACTCAATCTTTGTATTAGTTTCTTTTGTTTCTTTTATTAGATCAATAAAGAGTTGGGAGCTAAACTGGTCTGCGTCTCTTCTCATTGCCTCTACTGTCCAAAGCAAGGAAAGAAAGCCCAAAAACATAACTACTATTAAGCCGAAGGAGATGACTTGCATACTATCAATTTTGTCGTCTTGTGTTTGAAGCCGGGATGCTATATTGGAATCTATATTTCCTGTTGGATTTTTGTTTTCCATTTTTAAGTTCTTGGAGGCGTAGGTTTAACCATTGAATTTAACAAAGCTTCTTTTTCAGTGTCGGGCATTTCAGGAGGTAGAGATGCTCTGATTATTCCTTTAGCTTCATCAACAGAAACAAGGCCCTTTTGCATAAGTGCATTAAGAATACTTAAGGTTAGCTGTAGAGGGTCAAACGGCCCGAATCTAATTCCCATATGCTTTATCATACCAAATTTATCTAAAAAACCATAGAACAAACCTTTGATTATTTTAATCATTGTTTTTTACATTACTTGATAAAGGGGGATAGGCACCTAATTTTTTAGGTTGATTTTTTCTAATGATTGTTGTATAATTGAGGTGTTAATAAATAACTACTTCAAATATTATATGATATGAAAAAAATCATTTTTACTATAATAACCCTCGTCTTAATTATTCCAATTGTTTCTTTTGCTCATCGCTCAGGTTGCCATCGCTGGCATTCTTGCCCAAGTGATACCGGAAGTTATATTCAAGGAGATGCGGGCTATATATCTCAATATCCAACATACAAAGACGGGGTAACCACATATCCTGACAATCCTTATTATCGTCTTGAATACGGCGGCACAAAATATATAACTCCAAAATATTCTTCTTTTAATTCAAC
>DATDVS010000014.1:0-14502 GCA_036517535.1 Minisyncoccota bacterium | reverse complement strand
CGCATGCTTTATGAAATGTACAGCAAGTATGCAAGTAAAAAAGACCTAGTATGGCAAGTACTGCACCAGCATTGGAATGAACATAATGGTATAAAAAATATCACTGTGCTCATAGAAAATGCTTATGGATTACTCAAGAATGAATCCGGGGTGCATCGTTTAGTTCGCGTTTCTCCTTTCAATGCCAACCAAAAACGACATACAAGTTTTGCCTTAGTCGAAGTATTGCCAGAATTAGGCAAGACAGAAAATATAAATATCCCGGATGCCGACCTGCGCATAGAATTTGCCCGGGCCGGGGGCCCCGGCGGGCAGAATGTCAATAAAAGGGAAACAGCTGTACGCATTGTGCATATCCCTACAAATATATCAGTTCACGCATCTACCGAGCGCTCCCAGGAGCAAAATCGCGCCCGCGCGTTATCTATTCTAAAGGCAAAACTTTTCAAACGGGCCGAAGAGGCTCACAAAACCTTAGAAGAGAGTATGAAATTAAAAAATGTGGAGATAGAATGGGGGAATCAGATCCGCTCTTACGTGCTACATCCGTATAAAATGGTTAAAGATCATCGCACAGGAGTTGAGACTTCAGACGTAAATGGAGTTCTGGATGGCGAAATTAGCATCTTTCTGGAAGCCGAAAAAAGCCTTTAGACACAAGTATTTTTTGCTTGTGATATAATGGAAAAGTACAGCCGTTATGATTTATTTCGACAACGTTTCAAAAATTTACAAAAAGAATTCGGTGGCGCTCCAAAATGTCACCCTCACCATTCCCTCCGGGGAATTCGTTTCGGTGGTGGGTCATTCCGGTGCCGGCAAGACCACGCTGACCAAGATGATCCTAGCGGAAGAGGCGCCCTCCGAAGGCACCGTTTTTTTTGAGTCCATCAATGTGCATAAATTGAAGAACAAAGATCTGACCCGGCTCCGTCGCCGCATCGGAGTGGTGTTTCAGGATTTCAAATTGCTCTCGAACAAGACGGCCTATGAGAACATCGCCTTCGCGATGGAGGCGGTCGGCAAGAGCGATGCCGAGATAGCTTCCGATGTGCCGCATGTGCTGGAGCTGGTGGATCTAGGCTCGAAGATCATGCACTTCCCGAGCCAGATGTCCGGCGGCGAGCAGCAGAGGCTCGCCATCGCGCGCGCCATCATCAACCAGCCGGAGCTTATCATTGCGGACGAGCCGACCGGGAACCTCGACCCGATCAATACACACGAGATAATCCAGATTTTGAAAAAAATAAACGACCTTGGCACGACAGTGATCCTGGCGACGCACAACAGGGGAGTGATAGACTCGATCGGCCGGCGGGTGATTACCATGGAAAATGGTAAGATTATTAGAGATGACAAGAATGGCAAATACGCACTTTAACCCATGCAAACATTAAAACGCATCGTCAAATCGGGATATATAAATTTCAAGCGGAGCGGGCTTATTTCCTGGGCGGCGGTGCTCGTCACCACCATCACGCTCTCGGTCATCACGATAATCATCCTACTGCAGGCGGTGCTTTATTCCTCGCTCGGCCAAATCAAGGACAAGGTGGACGTGACGATCTATTTCAACGTGGGGGCGCCGGAGTCCGAGATACTCGCACTCAAGAGCTCGCTGGAGAAGCTACCGGAGGTAAAGGAAATAAGCTATACCAGCGCGCCTGAGGCGCTCGCGCTCTTCCGCGAGCGGCACCAGAACGACTACCCGACGATCCAGGCACTCGACGAGATAAACACCAACCCGCTCGGCGCATACCTCAACGTAAAGGCGAAAGAAGTTTCCCAATATGAAACGATTGCGAACTTCCTGAAGTCCGACAATGCGCTCGTTTCCGGCTCGCAGAGCATCATTGACAAGGTAAATTATCACCAGAATAAACTGGTGATCGACCGACTCAATACCATCATCGGAGGCGCCCAGAGGCTGGGACTTCTAATCACTCTCATCCTGGTCGGCATCTCGATCATCGTTATGTTTAACACCATTCGCCTGACTATTTTCATATCGCGCGAGGAGATCGGCGTGATGCGCCTGGTAGGGGCTTCGAAGGTTATTGTGCAGGGGCCCTTTATGGTCGAGGGAGCCATATACGGAATCGTAGCAACTGTCATTACGATGGCATTGTTTTTCCCCGGCACCCTCTGGCTCGGGAGCAAGATGACGGCGTTCTTCGGGCTCAATTTGTTTGATTACTATCTTTCGCACTTTTTCCAAATTTTTGCAATTCTTCTCCTATCAGGTATACTACTAGGAATGATTTCGAGTTTCATCGCGGCCAGGAGGTACCTCAATAAGTAGAAAGTTATCAAGTTCATAAAGTTTGTAAAGTAGATGCCGAGCAAAAAACAAACAAAATATATTTTTGTGGTGGGGGGAGTTATGTCCAGCGTGGGCAAAGGCGTGACTTCCGCTTCTTTAGGCACTATTTTGCAATCCAAGGGATATAAAGTGGCCAACATGAAGGCCGATATGTATATCAACATCGATGCCGGCACCATCCGTCCGGCGGAGCACGGCGAGGTTTTTGTCGGTGAAGACGGCATTGAGGCCGATCAGGATTTAGGCAATTATGAGAGGTTTACGGGCCAAATCGCCACCAGAGACAATTACATTACCACTGGGCAGATTTATCAAGAAATTATTCGCCGAGAGAGAAATTTAGAATATGGAGGCGAAGATGTCGAAGTTTACCCCGATGTTCCAAAAGAAATTATTCGGCGGATAGAACGATGTCAGAAAAAAAATAACGCTGAAATAACTATTGTGGAATATGGGGGTACCATAGGTGAAGCTCAAATCCTGCCTTTTCTGGAAGCGGCCCGCATGATGAAAGCGAAAAATCCGAAAGATGTTTGTATTGTGATGGTAAGCTATTTGCCTATACCGAAAATTCTGGGCGAACAAAAGTCAAAACCCACCCAATACGCGATCATAAGTTTAAATTCCACTGGGCTTAGCCCGGATTTTATCATTTGCCGTTCTGAAAAGCCGGCCACCAGCGATATTAAACGCACTATTAGCACGGTCTGCACTATTCCGGAAGAGAGAGTTATCTCTGCACCGGATGTTTACTCCACTTATGACGTGCCAGTCAATTTTGACGATCAGAAACTCGGGGAAAATGTCTTAAAGGTTTTGGGTCTCAAAACTCGGAGCACAGATTTGAAAGAATGGCGCGCTTTATCTAAAAAAATCAGAAACATAAAAAAAGAAGTGAACATCGGTATTGTCGGGAAATATTTCAATTTCAAGTCCGTGAAAGATACCTATATCTCAGTCATTGAGTCCATTCAGCATGCCGCTTGGTCCCTCGATTTAAAACCCAACATCCTTTGGCTGGACTCGGAGAAATATGAAAATGACGAAAAAGCCTTAAGTGAACTTGATAAGCTGGATGGCATTATTGTGCCGGGTGGTTTCGGCAAAAGGGGTACCGAAGGCATGATGCTTACTGCGGACTATGCGCGCAGAAAAAAAATCCCGTATTTTGGTTTGTGTTTAGGCATGCAAATAATGACTATTTCTTACGCGCGCAATGTTTTAGGCTTTAGCAATGCCAACTCAACGGAAATGGATCCAGATACTGATTATCCGGTTATCAATACTATGGCTGACCAGGTGGATAAAATAAAAAATAAAAATTATGGGGCCACCATGCGGCTAGGTGCCTACCCTGCCAACCTAAAGAGGGGAAGTGTCGCTGAGTATGCGTATAAAACATCTAAAATTTCCGAAAGACATCGCCATCGTTATGAAATTAATACCAAATATATTGAAGAACTAGAAAAGGCTGGGTTAGTGTTCTCTGGACGGTCTCCCGATGGAGTTTTGATGGAAATCGCAGAATTGCCCAAAAACGCCCATCCATTTTATTTAGGAACCCAGTTTCATCCGGAATTCAAATCGCGTCCGCTTGCTCCACACCCGCTTTTTACGGCCTTTATAAAAGCGTGCACTGGAAAGAGGTAAGTCCTATCCTGTCAGTTTAGATTCTCTGTCTACTATCTTTATCATATGATAATTTAAGTAGACAAGATAATTATTTTTTTAAATTATTAAGGCTTCCGCTTTTTGTGACTTCCAGAATTTCAATGAATTTTCTAATTCCCAACTTCTCTATTGCAATAATGAAATCAGGCGGTATTTTTACTTTTCCTACCCAGACGCTTTTATGAATTATACTAAAGCCAAGCACTTTGAGGATATCTCGAAGAATGGCCCTTTCTTTGTTGAAGGGTAGGGGAATATCATAACTCACTATGATCACCTTATCGCCAGCCTGGTTCTGATAGAAATTTTTACTTAATATTCTTTGTCTATTTAATAAAAGAAGTTTATTTTTCCCTTTATCTGACAGAGCGACTTGTTTCTTAGAATTTTCTTTAATCAGCCCTTCTCTTTTTAGCTTGTAAATATATTTTTGTAGATCTCTTTTGCGTTCTCGTTTGATTTGATAAGAGTAGCTTTTTTGTCGCGCAATATTATATTCACGGTCTATTTTAGTCATCGACGCACCGTATCCTGACTTTAAAATAGCAGTCAAAAAATCCGCAGTATCGATACTCCTATCTTCTAGAAAATCCAAAATTTTGTAAATAATTTCTCCCCTCATTTAAATAGTGTCTACTAATTATATCATATGAGAGTTTTAGTAGACAAAGGAGTGATTTTCAAATTATTACTGGAAAATCGACTTGTTGCTTTAAAATGCCGATTTTAAAGGCGGCGAGTTCGCTCGCCGGGCGGGACTGGCCGCTGTGCTGGGTGGTGAAGGCCGCGCTACCGTCTTTGCCGCAGAGCGATAATATTTTTTCCGAGCCGCCGGGATGAAGGTCTATCCAGGGAGTGACATTGTAAACCGAGCCGTTGATTGCTGTCCAGCAGTCGCTCTTAGAATTGTGCGTAGCGACTTGCGCCATGGTATATTCCCCGGCTACAGGTGTGGGGCTTGGAGCCGGAGCGGACACTGGGGCATCATCCTCCTCCTCACCTTCATCTTCCTCCCCCTCTTCAGTTTTTCTAAATTCCCTTATTTTCTCGCGTTCCTGCTCCCGGCTATCCAGATGGATTTTTACATTTTCGTAGATTTTCTTTACTTTTTCTTTTTTCTCGTTATCTTTTTCTTTTTCCAATATTTTCTCCAGCTTGTCGCGGTGATTTTCTAAATCTTTATCAAGTTTATTTTTTACTTCTTCTTTCACTCCCCCCTTTTTCTCAAGCGCTTCGACTTCTTCCAGGCGCTCGTTGGCCAGGCGGGATTCTATTTTTACATCAGCATCTACCCCGGTGGTCAAAAAAGATTCTATTTTTTCATTCACATTCACTTTTACGGGGTAAAGGGCGTCTCCCGGCAGGGAATAATTTGCCAGGAGTGAAGTGCTTCCCCCTATCCCGAACACCAGAAGGACCGACAAGACCACATACACCAGGTGCCGGTGCTTTAAACCCCTTGCATATGGGGAAGGTACGGGTATTTCTTCACGGATCGGGTTGGCCTGTATGTGCGCTTTAATTTTTTCGGCAATATAAATCTTCTCTTCCCGCCTCAGGGAGATTTTTTTCGCGCCTTCTTTAATTTTATTAAATAAATCGTCCATATTTTTATTCTTTATTTTTCTCCGACCTTGTGTCGGAGTCCGACTCTGGTCGGACTTTATTCCATATGTCCTTCATCTTTTTTATACCCCGGTGGATTTTCACCGCTACCGCGTTCTCCGAGCTGCCGATGATCTCCCCGATTTCTTTGAGCGTCAGTTCCTCCACGTATTTCATCATTATGACATCTTTGTACTCTTCCGGAATCCGGTTTAGCATTTTGATCGCGCGCTCGCCGTCGAGCTGGTCTATGGTGTCATGCGGGTCCTCGAAAACCGGGTCAAAGCCGGCCTCGGACAGCTTACTAAGCGATATCGGCTTTTTCCTGCGGTATTCGTCGATGATCAGATTGTTCAGGGTGCGATAGAAGAAGGCCCGGATGTTTTCGATCTCGCCGCCGCGGGCCATATAGCTCCAGACTTTCATAAAAGTGTCGGCCACCAGATCCTTGGCCGTCTCGCGATCGGATATTTTGAAGAAACTGTATCTGAAAAGGGCATCCTGATATTCCTCGCAAGCCCTTATGAATTCGGCTTCCTTTTTTGTGCTTTTGTTATAATGCTCTTCCATACTGTACGACGGATTATACCAGCAATCATTACATTAGGAAAAGCTAGTATTCTATGGTAATCGGGAAGGAGATGGAGGCATCATATTGCCGCATGTCAGACGGGTTGTCTTTTTGTAGTATTAAAGTGGCAGGACCAATGTAGGCTGAGGATATTTTCACATTTCCTTTGAATGGCACAAAGTCCGGAGTCATCCATTCTCCTTGCGCTTGCGCGTAAGTGGCCACTAATTTGTTGCCGTCTTTGTCTAAGACAGTTACAGGGAAGGATGCTTCGAAATACCATGATCCCCGGGCCTCGCCGATAACGCTGAATTCCTTGCCCACTACCGCGCCCGGGAAGGGGAGCTCCACCCGGATGTTGTCTATCGTTGCGTTCATATATGTGATGGCCGGCGCGGGCACGGGCTCCGGAGCAGGTACTGGCGCTGGCGTATAGACGCTAGTGCCTTCTTTATTATAAAAATACACAAAACCACCGAGCACCAGAACTATTATAATGATGGATATGATTGTTTTGTTCATGACATAAACATTGTAGCATAGTTAATATTTATTTAATAACTTATATAGTATTGATTTTGGCCTTGTTTTGTAATATTCTATAAACGATTGGGAGATCTTCTAACGGTAGGAATATGGACTCTGAATCCATCAATCTAGGTTCGAATCCTAGTCTCCCAGCCCTAAATTAAAGTCGTTGTTTTATTAGTTTTTTGCTCTATAATGAGTGTATGAATTTTTTTAAAGGCGAAAAGCGTCCCAGGAAGGTTCCTACCCATACGACCATAGACCATTTTGAACCTTTGGAGACCTCTCATCGCGAGCCACTAGAAGTAGGCATTAATAGATTAGATCAAGCCATGGACCCTCATAAGCCGTCCCATGAGATGGAAAAGGCCCAGGGAGAGGTGCTGATCGAAGAAATAATAAAAGCTTTGCGTAGTATAGTTGGCAAAATTCGTACAGATATAGAAAAATCCGACCAATATCAGGAAGAAGTGGCTAAATTTACAGGGCGTATAAGAAATAAATATCCGGAGGCCGAAAATAATGCTGTTTTACATGCTCTATCACTTAGTGCGCCGGATCCAGCCAAAAATTTAATATATCGGGATTTTCCAAGAGAGGATGCGGTAAAGAAATTTGTTTTACGTTTGGTAAAAAAATATAAATAATTGAATTGAAAAAGTTTTTAACCAACAAATTATTTCTTCTTACAGTAATATTTTTTTCACTGGTATTGATTTTTGTTTCTACCGGTCTGCCGCCTTTTGACTTCGCCCGGGTTTTCTACCAGGGAGGCAGTATTGCGGATGCGATAAAAAACACAGTTGCTCCGTCTAAAGTTATCCCGCCGCTCGATAAGGAGGCTTATGATCAAAAGCTGGAGGAGGTGGCGAATAATCCTGCTCCAAAGGTAGTAATGCAGACGATCACAGAGAAAGATGCAAACGGCAAGACCATCAGGCGCCAAGTACCGCTAGACCCGCAACCCACCGCACTACCCAACCTCTGGCCAGTAAAAGCCGTCTACCCGAACGCGGGGGCAATCCTGCCTTTCTCGCGCATCATAGCCTACTACGGCAATTTGTATTCGAAGAACATGGGAGCGCTAGGAGCCCATCCCCGGGAGGAAATGCTCTCACGGCTCCGGGCGGAAGTAAAAAAGTGGAATGAGGCGGATCCGGAGACTCCGGCGATCCCAGCGCTCCACTACATCACGGTCGTGGCGCAGAGCAGTGCAGGGGAGGACGGCAAATACAGAGCTCGAATGCCCGGTGCGGAGATAGATAAAGTGCTAAAGATGGCCGCGGAGATAAATGCGCTGGTGTTCCTTGATTTCCAGGTGGCCTTCAGTACGCTCCCGGCCGAGCTACCGCACTATGAAAAATATTTGAAACTACCGCAGGTGCACCTGGGCATTGATCCTGAATTTTCCATGAAGAATGGGATTCGTCCCGGAAAAGTAGTCGGCACCTTCGATGCCGCCGATATAAATTTTGCCGCAAATTATCTGGCCGGCCTGGTAAGAGAAAATAATCTGCCACCGAAGGTCCTGGTGGTACACCGCTACACGCAGAAGATGGTCACTAATTACAAAAATATCCGTCCGCTACCCGAGGTGCAAATCGTCATGGATATGGACGGCTGGGGGCCGCAGGCGAATAAGATAAGCACATATAAACAGTTTATTTACCGCGAGCCCGTGCAGTTCACCGGCTTTAAATTATTCTATAAAAATGACCTATGGGATCCGGGTACCGTGCTCTTCGAACCCACCCAACTTCTGGAACTAAGTCCACGTCCGATTTATATACAGTATCAATAGCCGTGGTATAATCGCCGTATGGAGCAAAAGAGAAAAAAAGGAAAATTCTCCATTATGGAGAAACTGCGAAGCTCCAACCATGCCTGGCGGGGGGTCAAAGTTTTTTTTCAAATTGGCTACAACGCCCGGCTGATCGTTTTTTTCGGCGCCCTGGCCGTCTACACTGGTTTTGTTTTGAATATCTCCGCTGTGGAGTGGTCAATCATTGTCTGGACGCTGGGATTGGTGCTGGTGGCGGAAATGATAAACACGGCGATTGAGATAGACATAGACCTGACTTCGCCCGATTACCATCCATACGCCAAGGACACGAAAGATGTGGCCGCAGCGGCGGTCTTGGTCTCGACCGTGGTGGCGGGGGTAGTCGGACTTATCGTTTTTTTGCCAAAAATATTATTATTATTAAGTTAACAAAATAATATGAGTCCAAAAAAAGAATTGGTGCTTGCGTGGTTTCTCGGGTTTGTGGTGCTATGGTTCGGCTACAAGGAAGTAACGGGTCCGAATTCCTGGACTGCGATGATCCCGTCATTTCTGGGGGTAGAAGGCCAAATGGCGGTGAACTTGGTGATGGCCCACGGCATAATTTTGATCCTCTCCGGCCTCGCGCTTGTTTTTAATTTCCACCGTCGTATAGCGGCCTCCGTAATTGCACTTTTGATCTTGGCTATCGTGGGCAACTTCCTCATGACCGGCGGACTCTCCGCCGTGGCGGTCCGGGACATCGGGCTCCTCGGCATGGCCCTCGCGCTGGCACTTTAGGATTTCAGGTTAAAGTGGTATTATTTAACCATGCCTAACAACGTAAAAATTTTCATTTCAATCATTGGTATTCTGGTAGTGGGGGTGATAGTGCTGGCGGTTTTGCGCTCCACGGCCGCTCCGGCCGGACCGGGGAGGCTCGACGGCTTCGCCCAGTGCCTGAAAGACAAGGGCGCGATCTTTTACGGCGCCTTCTGGTGCCCGCATTGCCAAGCGCAGAAAAAATTGTTCAGTTCTTCCGCCAAGCTTCTGCCTTATGTGGAGTGCTCTACGGCTGACGGCCGCGGGCAGCTGCAGGAATGTAAAGATAAAAAGATAGAAGGCTATCCTACCTGGGAATTCGCGGACGGCTCCCGCCTTAATGGCGAGATTCCGCTTAATCAATTAGCGGAGAAGACGAGTTGCGTATTGCCGGAATAATATATATATGAATGAAACTACTGTCCATTATTTGAATGTTTTCCTGGGGAGCGGAGCAATCTTATTGCAGATTCTTTCCGTCCTGGCTTTAGGATTTCTTTTCTTGGGTCCCCGCAAAAATAAATTTTTGGATTTTATTGATAAGAATTTTTTGGTTCTGGGCTTTCTGATATCTTTATCAGCCGCTTTATTCTCTCTGGTGTATTCGGAAATAATCGGCTTCCCGCCATGCTACTTGTGCTGGTATCAGCGCATCTTCCTTTTCTCGCCAGTTTTTATTTTCGGCGTGGCGATGTGGCATAAAGACAGGAAAATAATCAAATATGTCCTGCCCTTGCTCGCCGTCGGAGGCGTTATCTCGGTCTATCAAAACTTCTTCTACTATTTCGGCGAAGGCTCATCGCTACCATGTGATGCTTCGGGGGTTTCCTGCTACCAGGTTTTAATATCGGAGTTTGGCGGGTATATTTCTATTCCGATGCTTGCCTTGACCAGTTTCTTTTCTATCCTGGTCATTTGCGTGGTTGCCCACTTTTATAACAAGCGGGACTAAAAAGATGAAGGGCGCAGTGTGCAGATTGCACCCCGCGCCCATGTGTGTTTGTGGTTTTCAGCCGATTCCTCCGAGGAGGGACCAAAACTGACACCACAGGTTCGAGAAAAAGTCTCGAATTCGACCCATGGTCGACCCCCTCCTAAGGGCCTGCCGATGTGTACAATACCCGCTCATTATACACCATCTCGGCATTTTTGTCCACCTGCCAAGGCGGGGAATTTGTATTGTTTCCCAGATAAAAAAAGGCTAGAATAGGGCATGCCAGAGGAAAAATGCCAAATACTCATTATTGATCTTGGATCGCAGTATACGGACATAATCAGGCGATCGCTTCGATACCTCGGCTTCCACTCCATCATTACTCCGCCTGAGGAGGCCAGCAGGTTAATTAAAGAGAATAAATTTAAGGGAATAATACTTTCCGGCGGTTCGGCTTCTGTCTATGACGTAGATGCGCCAGCTATTCCAGAAGAAATACTGACCGTGGGCGTGCCCGTGTTGGGCATCTGCTACGGCATGCAGTGGCTCGCTTATGTGCATGACAAGGACACTATTCAAAAAGCCAAAGAGGGAAAATCCTATGGGCCAGTAGAAGTGGCAATAAAAGAAAGCCTGCTTTTCAAGGGTTTAAAAAATTCTATAAACGCATGGTCCTCGCACGGCGACTCGGTCAAGAATCCTCCAGCCGGATTTTCCATCATTGCTACTTCGAAGGGCGGGATGGTGAATGAGGCGATGGAGTGCGCGGATAAAAAATTCTACGCAGTACAATTTCATCCGGAAGTGGAGCAGACCGAAGACGAGAACATTATTTTAGATAACTTTGTGGAGAAAATTTGCGGCTGCGTTAAAGACTACTCTCGTAAAGACGCGATAAAAGAAATAGGAGAAAATACGAAGAAAATTCTAGGCGAGGGTACGGCCATCATCGGTGTGTCGGGTGGGGTAGACTCGACGACACTGGCCGCAATACTTACCCCTGTGCTGGGCGAGAAATTGAAAGCATTTTTTATAGACACAGGGGGCATGCGCAAAGGCGAGGTGAAGCATGTAAAAGAGATCGCCCGGAAAGCCGGGATAAAGCTGGAAATCATAGATAAATATAAAGAAAAATTTATTCAAAATATCGGCTCGACTATTGATGCTGAAGAAAAAAGAGCAAAATTCAGGGAGGTTTATGGCGAGGTGTTCAAGGAAGTGGCTGCCTCATACGGTGCGACACATATGATTCAGGGGACGCTGGCGACCGACCTGATCGAGTCCGGTAGCCGCGGCAAGTCCGCCTTGATTAAAACTCACCACAATGTAGACCTCGACTTGGGGCTAACTGAAATAATGCCACTCTCGGACTTTTTCAAGTTTGAAGTGCGGGAATTTGCGCGAATGTTTGGTCTCGAAGAGTTGTTGGCAGGACGACAGCCTTTCCCGGGACCCGGACTATATTTACGGGTCGTGGGTGTACCCGTTAACGCTGAACTTCTGGAAATGGTTCGTGAAGCAGATCATGAGGTGGCGCAAATACTAAAAAAGCACTCTCTCTACGATAAAATATCGCAAGTGATCGTGGCGCTTCTCGGAGTAGAGACAGTCGGGGTAAAAGGCGATGGGCGAGTATACGGATATTCATTTGCAGTGCGCACAGTGGAGACGATGGACTTCATGACGGTCAAAGGTTTCTATCTCCCGCCGAAAGTCTGTGAGGATATAAACAGCACTTTAGTAAAGCATCCTAATATTGTGCGGGTGATGTATGACTTTACTTCTAAACCACCAGCTACGACGGAATTCGAATGACCACCTTTGCTCAAAAAGTTTTACAAGTGGTGCGGAAAATCCCGAAAGGGAAGATACTGACGTATAAAGAGGTTGCAAGGCGGGCGGGGAGTCCGGATGCCTCGCGGGCCGTGGGGTCGATCTTAAAGATGAATTACAACCCGAAGATCCCATGCCATCGGGTGATCCGCTCCGACGGCGCTGTCGGCGAATACAACCGCGGGCGAACTGAAAAAATCCGTAAACTCAAAGCTGAAGGCATCTCCGCATCTCTAATTCGTACGAATAGGTAAATGCTATATTTCACTAAGAAAGAAAAGGTGCTGATTAAAAAATTAAACACCCCGGCGAAAATCCAGGATTTTTTAAATAAGTTAAAATTTAATTTCGAAGAAGATGGGGAAACGTTAAAATCTCCGATTTTAATCCTGAGGGAACGAAGGGCGCATTGCCTCGAGGCCGCGATATTGGGGGCCTACATTCTATCCCGGCACGACTTCCCGCCTCTTGTGGTGCATCTCGAAACCACCAAACATGACATCGATCATTGCATTGCTCCTTTCAAAATAAACGACCATTGGGGTGCGCTGTCGAAGACCAATCATGCCGTACTGCGCTATCGCGAACCTGTGTATAAAAATATCCGAGAGCTTGTAATGTCCTATTTTCACGAATACTTTTTAGACAATGGCGCTAAAACTCTACGCCGGTATTCTCGGCCGCTTAACCTAAATGTTTTTGAAGATGGCTGGCCAACCCATAGGCAAGACCTATGGGGAATAGATGAGGAACTGGATAAAATAAAACATTACGAAATAGTGCCCCAAAAGGCTCTAAAAAATCTGCGCAAGGCGGATAATATCGAAATAAAAGCGGGGAAAGTCAAGGCAGATTAGACGAGAGCCCAGTGTAATACAAATACAGCTAACGCGTCTTATGTTAGGTAAGCGGATCAATTCGCTTATTATTATCAGCTTAACTATAAATTATATGAAAACAAATAAGATAACGTATGTTCTGGTGTCAATGCTTGTTTTGACAGGTTTAGCCCTCTCTAGTGGGGTGGCGAATGCCGCCTTTGACCTGAAGGCTTGGTTCAAAGGCAATGTAAAAGCCGAAGAGAAGATCGAAAATAAAATTGAAAAGGTCGAGAATAAATTCGAGGAGCGAATGGATAAATTGACTGGCAAACCTGACCACGTGAAGGTGAGCGTTGCTTCCAACGTGAGCCTCTCAGCCAACGGGAAGGTTAATGTAGTCGGGGCCAAAGTTACGGCAGTATCGGGGAACACCGTAACCGCTTCCAGCACCTTGGGTTCTGCTACCTTGAATTGGACTATTAACGCCAATGCGGACACGAAGATAAACGGCAGCAATACCTCAGGTAATACTATTACCAACATCTCCGTAGGTGATACGATAAATTTCCAAGGTATACTGACCGCTTCCTCCGGATCATCGCTTAGTTTGACCGCGACCTCTATTAAGGATCTCTCGATCGTAAGGGAGCCGGTCCGTACGACTCTTGCCGGTGCCATCAAATCAATAGCGGGCACAGTGGCTCCGACGACCATGGTGGTAGCTTCTGGCAATGTAGACTATACAGCCAATATTGCTACTTCAACTTCGGTATTGGGTTCCACCTGGCTTACCCTTCCACTTTCTTCTTTCCAAGTTGGAAATAAAGTAACAGTGTATGGCACAATAAATGCCAACAACACTATCGATGCGACAGTGGTAAGGAACAATAACGTAAGGTAAGCACGAACTAAAAATTAAATATTACTAAATTCAAAAACCCCTCCGACTCGGGTCGGAGGGGTTTTTGTGATATAATGGCTACTTATCAGCCTAATAAAAGTAAAATATTATGATGGAAACAGCAGGACTAATGTTCGTAATAGGTAGAATTCTATTCGGGGGCTACTTCGTACTTTCAGGTATAAACCACTTCAAACACCTAAAAAGCTTTACCAGCTATGCGCAGGGGAAGGGCGTCATGATGCCGCGGGAGGCCACAATGCTCACCGGTCTTGTGATCATCCTGGGCGGGGCGGGTATATTATTGGGTGTTGCCGTGCAGCTGTCGGTACTTTTGATCGCAGTGTTTCTCTTAGGCGTAAGCTACCAAATGCATGCCTTTTGGAAACTACAGGGCATGGAGAGAATGAATGAGGAAATTCAATTCAAAAAGAACTTGGCCCTACTCGGCGCGGACCTGATGTTCCTGGCCATACCATTGCCCTGGGTGCTTGCTCTATTCTAGGCCTCAGGCGTTATCCTGATCTTCCTCTTTCTTTTCTTCCGGGCCCTTATCTTCGTTTTTATGTCCATGCGCGTCAACTTCGTAAGAAGTGTTTTGCTGTTCGAAGAAATTTACCAGCTCGAATACGTCGGTGGCGGTACTCATCCACTTAGCCGGGTTGGTTACATTAAAGTGTGTCTCTAAACCGAGTTCTTCGAGCCTGCGATCTGCTACGTACTCTACGTAT
>DATDVS010000013.1:0-6047 GCA_036517535.1 Minisyncoccota bacterium | reverse complement strand
TCTGTTCCATATAAACACCAAAATGCTGAGTCATGCATCTTGTCCGTCACAAAATATTTAAAAGGATTTAATTTCTTATCTTCCCCCAACTCTCTTTTTTCTTGTTCCTTTTTCTCTCGCTCAGCCCGCTCCCTTTCTTGTCGTTCAAAATCTGTTCTTGTATCGTACTTTTTCCATAAATCATCCACCCTGGTGCGCAAGTCGTCCAACTTTTCTTGCAACGAGTTTTTTTCTTGTCGAAGAGCGTTTATTTTATCTTCTATTTCTCTTCTTTTCTTTCTTTCTCCCCAACCTAACCCCGCCAATTCTTGTTGCAGTCTGTCTATTTCTAATATTTTTACTTTCCATGCTTCATATGCAGGTCTCCTCTCGTTTCCCTGAGCTTGTATCTTAGCCCAAATTTCTTCATGTGTTTCCTCGTCATCTGGCAAAGCTTCAATCTGCGCGAGAAGCGCATTGAGCGCTGCCATGTCTGCCTCGTTCGCACGCTCTAGCTCCGCTAATTCGGCTTCTTCTTCGGGTATTAATCTAGATGCTTCAGGCGCTACAGGATTTTCTGGCGCCGTTGATTGTTCTCGCAAGAATTCTCGCAAGAACGGTTCTTGCGAATCTATTGCTTCAAAAGTAATTCCCTCAGTGCTTATTTCTGGTTTTGGACTTTTTTGCTGTACCGCGCCGCGTTTTAGCAAAATACCCAGCAATTCTTCCCAGCTTTTTTCAGCTGTTTCTTGCTCAGTAAATCCATTTTCTTTAGCAAGTTCATCCACCCTTGGGGCAAGTTTTCCTACCTCTGAATCTAATTTATCAAAGTCAGCTTTGTACTTAGTTTTTAACTCCTGAGAAAATTCCAGAATATTACGACCTTTTTCCGACCAAGGTTTATAAATGATGAGTTGTCTCAGAATCGAAACAAGATTTTTGCTTTCAATATAAAATTTCAAAATCTTTAAAAATTCGGCACCCTCCCCCAGTGTGCGCTGGAGTTTAATTTCTGCCTCATTGGTTTTTTCTCCCTGTATAGCTGGCGTTTCAGCTGGCACCTCAAGGGCTTCCGGTGCAGGCTTTTGGGGTATCGGAATCTCATGATGTTTCAGCTCCATCATTTTTTTAATAATTTCGTTGGTTCTGTCTATTCCATTTTCATACTGGGCTTTTTTGATTTTAAGCTCTGAATTGTCAGGATCAGAACTTAGTCCTGCCTCAATTCTCATGAGCTCGATTGCATATCTCGCGATTTCTTCTATTTTAGCTTGTAATGCTTGCTCTTTTTTCACCGTCCAGTAAAGGTGTGGCGTTTCTTCTTGAGGGGGTCTCGCCTCTCCAGGGTTTATTGTTCCAGCACTCAAGGGTTCTGTTTTCACCACCACTTTTCCCAGCTGAGTTATATTTTTAGGTTCTTCCCGCGTCATGTTCTCTTATTATATAGTTTTTAACTAATTTTTCACTACCATTTATCCCGAAATATCCTAACGTTATACATTTTTTTGCCTATTTTGTCAATTTTTTAGCCATTTTTCGTTATCCACATGAAGGATTGCCTCGGTTGACTTTTGACCCCTTTTCGGCTACTCTGTGGGGGTACTAAGGATTGCTAGAAGAGCCGCGACTGTTTTGCCCTGGAGGCTACCGCCCGACCCCTAAAGTACGCCTATTTTGAAACCTTATTTTAAAATCCTAAGCCCTATTTTGGCGTATGCCCTTGTATTTTGGACCTTTTTTGCTGTCCTAGTCGTTCCTTTTGCCGCCCGGGCGAGCTTTTTATCCAGTTTGCTCGGCGATTCGGCTGAAGCGGAAACTACCCCAGCCCCCTTAGAAATACAGCAGAATTCCCAAAAAATGGCCTTATTAGAGGCCAATTCTTCTGTTGCACCTGTATTTAAAGGCGATTCTAAGACTAAAGATACTGACCCCTTCCCGATCGAGGCTTTCAATGACACCCAAAATATCTCCAACAACGCCCTGGTTCCATCTGTTACTCCCGTGTCCGACGGAATCGGAGGCTTCGATGATCTGACTTCTCCAACCGAGCAGATCAGCGTGTATGTGGTGCGAAAGGGCGACACCCTGGCTGCTATTGCCAAAATGTTCGAAGTATCGGAGAACACCATCCGCTGGGCGAACAATATGAAAAAGGGCGAGAAGCTGCTGGAAGGAAATATATTGGCAATCCTACCTGTGGACGGCGTAGAGCACACGGTTACAAAGGGGCAAACGTTGGCCTCGATCGCTAAGCTTTATAAAGCGGATGTTACCGACATTGCGGAGTTAAACGGCCTGGCCGTAAATGAAAAGCTTGCCGTGGATGACGTGCTCATCGTGCCTGACGGCGTGAAGTCCGAAGAGTCCGACAAGCCGATTAAGAACCTAAGCGCAAGCATCGCGAAAGACAAGGCATATTACGACAGTCATCCGGTGCAGAATCTCGCCGGCTACTACATCAACCCTGTTCCCGGCGCGCGCAAGAGCCAGGGCCTGCATGACAAGAACGGAATTGATTTAGCGATTGCTAAAGGCACGCCGATCCTTGCCGCCGCCGAGGGACGCGTGAAACTCGCCCGCATCGGCTATAACGGAGGCTTCGGCAACCTGGTAATCATTTCGCACCCAAATGGCACGGAAACTCTCTACGCGCACATGTCCAAGCTCGGCACCACAACCGGTGCGCAAGTATATCAGGGCCAGACCATCGGCTACGTCGGTTCGACTGGCCGCTCGACCGGCCCGCATCTACACCTGGAAGTTCACGGCGCGCGCAACCCCGGCACCGACGGCTCCTGGAAATATTAATCCACGATTTTAGTCGGGACTAATTTAAATATAAATTTTAAAAGGGCGGGCCAAGGATTCCTCCTCGGCTCCGCCCCTTCCCCCGTCTAGTGCGCAAGCACGTACGCGACCACCCCGGCCGCGACGGCCAGGACCATGAGCACGAGGTGCCGGACCCAACGCCCCCGCGGCTCCGTCGGCGTGCTTTTGCCGACGTACGACTCTTCCTCATCGTGGTAACTTGCCGAGCTCCCGTCGAACAACGTGGTCATAACACCTCTCTTTCAATTAAGATTTTATATGGGAAAAAATTATTGTCAAACGATTTTGCATTAACCTCTCATTTTGCTATAATCAAAAAGTTTTCTCGGGCCGTAGTATACCGGTAGTACAAGCGCTTTGGGAGCGTTTAGATTGGGTTCGATTCCCAACGGCCCGAATTGCGGGATTAGTTTAGTGGTAGAATGAGAGTTTTCCAAACTCTAGGCAGGCGTCCGATTCGCCTATCCCGCACCAAGAAAAAACCTAAGTTAAAATAATGTCTTTCACAACTTTTATTTTCGCTTTTTTGCCTTCTAAATTGAGGTAAACCACGAGCAAGTCCACCTGCCATTCCCTGTCTTCCAATTTCTTGGCTAGGAGGTAAGTTTGGATTGTCCGGGCCATGCGCCTCATCTTCCAAGGGTGCATGTTGTCCTCCGGGCGGTATGTTTCATGATTAACGTGGCTTAAATCCGGCCTAATTACTGATTTTACCTCGATAAAGTAGACCTTGTTGTCCTTTTGGGCCACTATATCGAGCTCGCCCCACTTGCGAGTATAGTTGCGGTCAAGGACCGAGAAACCATGTTTCACGAGAAACTTCACAGCGACATTCTCCCCTATCTCTCCGGTTTTTTGGGTAGCAGAAGTAAAGATTTTAGGCATGGCAGTAGTTATAAAGTCATAAAGTTCTTAAAGTTATAAGGTTTTTGAAATTGCTTTTTACTTTATAAACTTTCAACTTTATAACTTGTAGCGTTTCACGTGAAACTAATTTGTAAAATAGCATGTCTTTTATCAAAATATCCTTATTTTTCAACATATCTTGGCAAAAATGGGCTTCATAAAGGACAAAAAACTAATGTCCTTTATCCACATACCCCCAGGGTTATCCACAGATATTGACACTAGACTACAAAATAAGGATTTTCCAAAGGACATAATCAAGGACATCAAAGTTGTGCGGCCAGGGAGAATCGAACTCCCGTCTGATCCTTGGCAAGGACCTGTTCTACCACTAAACCATGACCGCGCTAAAGTTTTTTATTGAAAAAGCTTTCGTATTATATTATTTTATTAACCCCAATGCAATTGCAAAAATACATTGTAAAATAAAGGTTATTTGCCAATATTTTTTAAATAGTGTAAAATAGTCTTATTATTTATAAATAATTCTGCACTCGTGGTGAAATGGATATCACTACCGCCTTCGGAGCGGCCATTGGGGGTTCGAATCCCTCCGAGTGCACAATATCGCCTTCGTAGTTCAATGGATAGAACATAAGCTTCCGGAGCTTAAAATAGGGGTTCGATTCCTCTCGGGGGCACAATTTTATGAAAAAAGACTTAATAAAATATATACCCAAGGAAGTTTCACATGTAACCCAAACGCTTGAAAAGGCTGGTTTTGAGGCGTACCTGGTGGGTGGGTGTGTCAGGGATCTAGTAATGTCACAGATCCTGAGCGAAGTCGAAGGAGGGAGAGAACCAAAAGACTGGGATGTTACTACCAATGCTAAACCAGAGCAGATCATGGCCCTTTTTGAGAAAACCGTGTACGAAAACACCTTTGGCACGGTAGGGGTGGTGGTTTCACGCCTGCCCGCTAAAGCCTTGGCATCGGCTGGTGAAACTACCTCACCCCGAACCCCTCTCCAGAGTACTGGCGAGGGGATAAGCTCCTTCTCTGGTAATCTGGAGAAGGCGGGGGATGAGGTTATTCGTGAAACCATGGTAATTGAAGTCACCCCGTACCGTCTGGAGGCCAAATATAGCGATTTTAGGCACCCAGATGAGGTGAAATTTAGCGATAATCTATCGGACGACCTTAAAAGACGTGATTTTACTATAAACGCCATGGCTCTAGATTCTAAAGGACAACTGGTTGACCTTTATGAAGGTCTAAAGGACATTGAATCAAGGACATTAAGGACAGTAGGGAATCCGGATGATCGGTTTGCCGAGGATGCGCTCCGCATGCTCCGAGCGATTCGTTTTGCCTGCCAACTAAATTTTTATGTTTCTCATGAAACAGCCGAATGCATTAGTAAAAACGCGGATTTAATCAAAGAAATTTCAGACGAGAGGATTCGCGATGAATTTGTAAAAATAATAATGTCGGAAAATCCGGCCGGGGGAGTGGTGATGCTCTCAAAATTTGGCATACTGAAACATATTATTCCGGAGCTCGAAGAGGGAATAGGCTGCGTGCAGGGAGGCGAACACATTTATGATGTCTGGGAGCATCTGCTCCAAGCACTCCAGCATGCCGCGGACAAGAAATGGCCCTTGGAAATAAGGCTCGCGGCGCTTTTCCACGATATCGGCAAGCCGCGAAGCAAAAGATCTCCACAGCCCCAGCAAAATTCTTCGCGCTTTACCCGTCAAAATGGGGCGGGCTCCGACACGGCTCAGAATTTTGCTGGGGCTGCTCCGAAAAGCAAGCCTACATTTTACGGCCATGAAGTTATCGGCGCGCGGATGGTGAAAAAAATAATGGAGCGTCTGAAATTTCCAAAAAAAGAAATGGAGCTGGTGGAAAAATTGGTGCGCAATCACATGTTTTTTTCCGACACGGAATTAATCACCCTCTCGGCCGTCCGCAGGATCATCACGAAGGTTGGTGTAGAGAATATTTGGAACTTAATGAATGTCCGTGAGTCCGACAGGGTGGGAATGAAGAAAAAAGAAGCGCCGTACCGTCTGCGCAAGTACTTCGCGATGATCGAGGAGGCGTTGCGGGACCCGATTTCTGTTTCCCAGCTGAAAATTGACGGCGAATACATGATAAAGAATCTTGGCATCACCCCCGGACCGCGGATGGGCTGGATACTACACTCACTACTCGAGGAAGTGCTCGACGCCCCGGAGAAAAATACAGTGGAACATCTATCGGAATTAGTGAAATCGCTCAATATGCTCGGCGACGCGGAGCTCCGAGCCTTGGGCGAGCGGGGCAAGGAGAAAAAAGAGGAACTAGAAGAAGGAGAGATAGAGAAGTTGCATTCTAAACATGGGGT
>DATDVS010000012.1:0-13877 GCA_036517535.1 Minisyncoccota bacterium | reverse complement strand
AACTCTTCTCGCGCAAGCGCGAGACAGATCATGTCGAGCAAGTCCTCGGTATGGAGGTACCTTGCAGTTTCTGCTGGCCCGATTTCGAGAAGACGGTTCCCGATTGCCACGTACGCCGTTCCACGATGATACATGATGGTGTCGGACATGGGTTCCTTCTCCAGACTAGATCGAACAAATTATACCACTAAAAACAAAAAACCCCCCAGGATAAATCAAGAGGGATTTTTTGATTTGCTTATTTTTATCTCGCGAGATGAAATTAAGCGACTGTGTCCTTGAGTCCCTTTGCAGGTCGGAACTTTGGCACCCTCTTGGCAGCCACCTTGACCTGCTCTCCGGTCTTCGGATTGCGAGCCATGCGAGCCGCTCGGCTCTTTACGGAAAAGATCCCAAAGCCGGCGATAGAAACCTCGCCACCGCTCTTGAGAGTCTTGGTGATAGCTTCGAAGATACCGTCTACTACTTCCTCGGCCTGCACCTTGGTGCCGCCAAGCTTTCCGTGTACCCATTCAGCTAAAGCTTGTTTATTCATAGTATTTAAGCTTATTTTGATAATTCTTACTCGACCTTGCCCCGCCTTGGCGGTGGCCAATATAACCTTATTTTAATACTCCCTCATTATATATTAAGGCTTTTTTGATGCAAGTGTTATAAAAATCTTAAAAATATGAACTTTTTCAGGGTACGGATTTTTTGAAGCTTAAAAAATCCTGAAGTTTTCACACCGTCGTGCTCAAAACCCCCTCAAAAAGTTATATTTTAAGATTTTTACCTCGCGTATTCTATGACGCGAGTCTCGCGAATGAGAGTTACCTTGATTTCCCCTGGATATTTTAGTTCTTGTTCGATTTTCAGCGCAATGTCACGTGCCATGAGCTTGGCTTCAGCGTCAGAGAGCTTCTCCGGGGTGACGAATATGCGGATTTCACGTCCGGCTTGAAGTGCATAGGACTTCTCCACGGCCGGGAAGGTGTTCACTAGCGCCTCAAGCTCTTGCAGGCGCTTCAAGTAATTCTCCACGCTGTCGCGTCGTGCGCCCGGGCGGCCGCCGGAGATCGCGTCCGCAGTCTGGACGATGACCGCTTCGATGGTTTCATACGGGTAGTCCTCATGGTGCGATTTCATGGCGGTAATGATTTTTTCATCCGCGCCGAATTTCTGGAGGATGCGAATACCGATCTCGATATGGGTGCCCTGCACTTCGTGGTCGAGGGCTTTGCCGATGTCGTGTACCAAGGCGCCAGCCTTGGCGATAGCCACATCCGCGCCAAGCTCCTCGGCGATCATGCCGGCGATGTGCGCCATTTCGATCGAGTGCTGAAGCACGTTCTGTCCATAGCTGGTGCGGAAGTACAGCCGGCCGATAATGGCGACGATGCGCGGATCAAAGTTGAATATGCCGCATTCGTATACCGCCTGCTCGCCCTTTTCTTTGATTATTTTATTGATCTCTTCTTTCGCTTTCTCCACCAGTTCCTCGATCTTGGCCGGCTGAATGCGCCCGTCGAGGATCAAATTCTCCAGCGCGAGGCGCGCCACTTGCCGGCGGATAGGGTCGAAGGATGAAATGACGATTGAGCCCGGGGTATCGTCGACGATGACTTCCACCCCTGCCGCCCGCTCGAAAGCACGGATATTTCGGCCTTCTTTGCCGATGATTTTACCCTTGATTTCATTATTCGGAATGGAAACCACTGTAGTCATCAGCTCGGAAGCGGTAGAGGATGCTAGGCGCTGGATGGTCGTGGCCAGTATGTCCTTGGCCCGGCGGTCAAGCTTTTCCTCGCCCGTATTTTCGAGTTTCTGGATTTTTACCAGGATATCCTCCTCGTACTTCTTCTCGATGTCTTTGAGGAGCTCATCCTTGGCTTCTATTTCGGAAAGTTTCGCTACTCGTTCGAGCTCGCCGCGCTTTTCTTCCTCGATCTTCTGCACCTTCTCCTGAATCTTTTTAATGTCCTCGACTTTTGTTTTTATATTCTCGACTTCCTTATCGATCTCGAGCTGACGCGCGTCCAGGAATTCGTCCTTTTTTACCAGGCGAGTTTCTTTTTCTTTGAATTCAATATCTTTCTTTTTTTCTTCTTCGCGTAGCTCCGCCAGCTTCGCCTCTCCCGTTTTTTTTGCTTCGTCGACTATTTTCTGCGCTTCTTCTTTCGCGCCCACCATCATCTGCTTGATATCAATCTCAATACTTCGGCGTTTGCCGAGGGCTATGATGAGGCGGAGGTAGTATCCGATACCCGCGCCCAAAAGGAGTACCCCGACTCCGATTAGAATTATTATTATTAGGCTCATAAGTCTTAGTTCGACTTATAAGAACAAGCCACTATATTTAGTTTATTTTTTGTACCCGCAAACACTTAGAAAAAACAATGCCCAGACTTCCGAAATTTTTCTTCCAAGACCGCATAAATATATGGATATTCCTATAAACCAAGTGAAATAAATTTGTAAGATTCAACGCTAACAATATAACAAATATTGCTTTATTTGTCCATGTTGATAAGGTTAGAGGCTGTCGTTCCCGTTTTTGGCGGTCGGAGCTTTGGACTTGGTAACTATTTCGTCGATAATCCCGTACTTTTTAGCCTCTTCGGCGTCCATGAAGAAGTCGCGCTCTACGTCCTTTTCGATCTGGGCGAGCGATTTGCCAGTATTTTTGGCGAGGAGTTTATTTAAATTGTCCCGGGTTTTCAAAATGTGCTTGGCAGTAATGGCGATATCGGTGGCCTGGCCTTCCACGCCGCCGAGCGGCTGATGGATCATCACCTCGGCGTTCGGCAGGATGAAACGCTTGCCTTTTTTCCCGGCCGACAAAATTATCGCGCTTCCCGAGGCCGCGAGTCCGACGCAGAAAGTAGAGATATCCGGGCGTACGTGGTTCATTGTGTCGACGATGGCCATGGTGGAAGTCACCGATCCGCCGGGAGAGTTGATGTATAGATGGATGTCTTTCTTCGGGTCTTCGGATTCTAGGAAAAGAAGCTGGGCGATCACGATGTTGGCCGTGTGGTCATCGATCGGGCCGCCGAGGAATATGATGCGCTCGCGCAATAGGCGGGAGTATATATCATAAGCCCGCTCGCCGAACTGTGATTTTTCAATAACGGTTGGAATTAACATGGCGTCAGTATAATCTTTTTTGATAGTTTTTTCAAGCTTGCATACCTTTTTTAAAGTGCTAGTATCTATGCAGCGTGACGATTGAAGGCAATATTGTAACTAAAGACAAGACATTCCGCGGACGGATCGAGATCGACCAAAGCGGGATAATCAATAAAATCGGCTCTCCGACTGGAGTAGCCGATTTTATTTTTAAGGACGAGCTCATCTTCCCCGGCTTTATCGATTTGCATATTCATGCCCGGGAAGACGTCAGCCACTCGCAGGATTATAAAGAAGACTTTACCTCGGCCGGAGAGGCGGCGATTGCCGGCGGAGTGGTCGCAATGGCCGATATGCCGAATAATAAAGTTCCGCCGATAGATGATGCAAGCTACGATGAAAAAAGCGAACTTGCTAAAAAATCCGCCGTACCGATTCTATGCTACGCGGGCATCGGGCCTACGACCAAGCCACTCCACAAGAGGGTTCCGTACAAGGCGTTCATGGGTCCTTCGGTCGGGGATCTTTTTTTTACCTCCAACGAAGGGCTGGAGGCCGCCATATCCAAATACAGAGGAGAAGACATCAGTTTTCACTGCGAAGACCCGAAAATACTCGAAGATTCTTTGCAGGCGCGGACGCATGAGGGCAGGCGCCCCGCGGAGGCGGAAGTCTCGGCTGTCGACCTCGCTCTCCATTTAATAGAAAAATATAAATTGCAGGGAAAGATTTGCCATGTTTCCACTCTCGAAGGAGTGCAGAAGATAGTCAATGCAAAAAATCGCGGGGTGAATGTGGTCCTCGAGGTGACTCCACATCATCTCTATTTCGATGAGACGATGATCGAGGCGGCCGGCAGGGTAAAATTCCAGGTTAATCCGCCGATCCGGCAGTCGCGAATGAACTGCCTGGGGCTGATCGAGATGCTCAAGCGCGGAGAGATAGATTATCTGGCTACGGACCATGCACCGCACTCGGTGGAAGAAAAGCAAAAAGGCATTTCTGGGCTCACCCACCTTGATACCTTCGGTCCGTTCGTTGCCTGGCTTATGAAGGAGCATGGTTTCGCTCCAGAGGAAGCGGCCCAGGTATGCTCGGAAAATCCAGGCAAGTTTATAAATAAATTTTTGCCGGAGAAATACGGTGAAATCAAAGAGGGATATGCAGGGTCGCTCGCGGTGATTGATATGGGCAAAAAGTTTAAAGTGGCAAGCGAAAATTTGAAAACCAAATCAAAATGGTCGCCTTTTTTAGGACTGACCTTCCCCGGCAGCGTAGTCATGACCGTGGTAAAAGGTAAGATTTTAAAAAATGAAACCCAATGAAACTTAAGCAAGCCAAATTAATTTTGAAAGACGGAAGCATTTACGAAGGCAAAAGCTTCGGGGCTGAAAAATCGCTCTCCGGCGAAGTGGTCTTTGCCACTGGCATGGTGGGCTACCCTGAGGCGCTCACCGACCCTTCATTCCGCGGGCAAATCCTGGTCCTCACATATCCGCTCGTCGGCAACTACGGAATACCGGATAAAAAAACCTGGGAATCCTCCAAGATTCAAGTGTCCGGACTGATAGTGTGCAACTATATAGATACCCCATCGCACCATGCATCGCTTAAAACCTTATCAAAGTGGTTTTGTGAGCAAGGACTACCCTTGCTCGAAATTAAAGATACGAGAGAGATTACCCAAAAATTAAGGACTGAGGGAGTAATGTTGGGCGGAATTATATTTAATAATAAAAAAATAAAATTAGAAGATCCAAATAAAAGAAATTTAGTTGCTGAAGTTTCCACAAAAAAAATATATGAAGTAGGGAAAGGGAAAAACACAGTTGTGCTAATAGATTGCGGGTCAAAGAAGAATATTGAAAATAGCCTGGCGAAAAGAAAAGTAAAAGTATGCGTAGTTCCTTGGGATACTAATATTACAAAACTCAAATTTCCTATATCTGCAGTCGTCATCTCCAATGGCCCTGGCGACCCGACTAAGGTCAAAGCTACAATTTCAAATGTAAAAAAGATTTTGGATAAAAATATCCCTATTTTAGGGATTTGTCTGGGCAATCAGATATTGGCGCTGGCATCGGGGGGCAACACTTACAAGCTGAAATTCGGCCATCGTAGCCAAAACCAGCCCGCGGTGGAGAGGAATTCGAAAAAAGCATATCTTACTACCCAAAACCACGGCTTTGCGGTGGGGAAAATCCCGAAAGGTTTCAAAGAATGGTTCTACAACGCCAACGACAACACTAATGAGGGAATAATCCATGAAAAATTGCCGATAATGTCCGTACAATTTCACCCCGAGTCGACGCCCGGGCCGCTGGATACCGACTGGATATTCGATTATTTTTTGAAACATATTAAACCACAAGTTGGGCATGTGGATAAAAAGTATGAAAAATAAATTTAAAAAAATATTAGTTCTGGGCTCCGGAGCGCTGAAAATAGGCGAGGCGGGGGAGTTCGACTATTCCGGCTCGCAGGCGATCAAGGCGCTCCGGGAGGAAAAAATAAAAGTCATACTGGTTAACCCGAATATCGCCACTTTTCAGACTTCGAAAACCCTCGCCGATGAGGTTTATTTCCTGCCGGTTGACGCATATTTCGTGGAAAAAATTATCGCCAAGGAGCGGCCGGACGGCATAGTGCTCTCCTTTGGCGGACAGACAGCTCTTAATTGCGGGCTAAGACTCGAAGAGAGAGGGGTTTTTAAAAAATACCAAGTAAAGGTTCTGGGCTCACCGACCCAGGCGATTGAGCTGACGGAGGACCGCGAAAAATTTGCGGACCATTTGAAAAAAATCGGTGTTCCGGTTCCGCCCTCCGGGTCCGCCACTACCCTTCGCGAAGCAAAAAATGTGGCGGGCCAGATCGGCTTTCCGCTCATGGTGCGTGCCGCTTTTGCCCTGGGAGGGCAGAAATCCGGAGTGGCCCATACGCCGAAGGAACTCGAGGGAATAGTCAAAGGCGCATTGGCTGTTTCTCCGCAGGTGCTTATTGAGAAATACCTGCATCATTACAAAGAAATCGAGTATGAAGTGGTGCGCGATAGCTCCGGCAACACAGTCACGGTCTGCAATATGGAGAATCTCGATCCCTTGGGCATTCACACTGGCGATTCCATTGTAGTGGCTCCGAGCCAGACGCTTAATAACAAGGAATACCACGGCCTGCGCGAAGCCTCGATAAAAATCGTGGAGAGCTTGAAAATTGTGGGCGAATGTAATGTACAGTATGCATTAAATCCAAAACCAAAGGATGGCAAATTGGATTATTACGTCATCGAAGTAAATGCCCGCCTTTCGCGCTCGTCCGCTCTTGCTTCCAAGGCTACGGGCTACCCGCTTGCCTATGTGGCGGCCAAACTCGCGTTGGGCAAGAGCTTGCTTGAAATAGAAAACAAAATTACCAAAGCAACCCAAAGCTTCTTCGAGCCGGCGCTGGACTATGTGGTGGTGAAAATGCCGCGCTGGGATCTGGAAAAATTCAAAGGCGCGGAGGAGCGAATAGGCTCGGCGATGAAGTCTGTGGGCGAAGTGATGGCCATCGGACGGAGCTTCGAAGAGGCCCTAGAGAAGGCGGTGCGGATGCAGTCAGGAACTTGCGAGAGCATTATGGGTAACGGATTTCAAGACGGAAAGGAATTGAGAAAATTTTTATCTGTTCCGACTCACAAACGGATTTTTGCGGTGGCAGAAAGTATAAAAAGGGGGGTGAGTGTGGACAAGATCCATAAGATTACCGGGATTGATCCTTGGTTCTTATACCGCATTGAAAATATTGTAAACGGCGAGAAAAAGTTGCTGAAAAAGAAAGTTTTGAGCCGGGATGATTTATTGGAATTGAAACAGCTCGGCTTTTCGGATAAAAAAATCGCCACCGCGCTCCATAAAACAGAGTTAGAAGTGCGGAGCCTAAGGAAAAAATTAAATGTATTGCCTTCGGTTTTCGCCATTGATACGCTGGCGGGGGAGTTTCCCGCGGAAACGAATTATTTATACCTCACCTACCACGGGGCACATCATGATGTCCTGCCCATAGGCAAGCGCGGGATCATCGTGCTCGGTAGCGGCCCCTACCACATCGGTTCTTCGGTCGAGTTCGACTGGTCGAGTGTATACACTGCGCTGGCTCTTTCAAAATACGGCAAGAAATCGATCGTGATAAATTGCAATCCGGAAACAGTTTCCACAGACTATGATATGTCTGACCGGCTCTATTTTGAAGATCTATCCTTTGAAACGGTAGCAGATATATTCGAATTTGAAAATGGAGGCGGAGTGATAATTTCCGTCGGGGGCCAGCGGCCGAACAACTTGGCCCAGAAGCTCGCGGGGAGCGGCTTTAAAATTTTAGGTACGACCGCGGAGAATATTGATCGGGCAGAAGACCGCAATAAGTTCTCGCATCTTCTCGATAAGCTTAATATTCTCCAGCCGAAATGGCAGAGTTTTACCAGCATGCATGAAGCGTTTAAGTTTACCAGGGAGGAGGGTTTCCCCGTGCTGGTCCGGCCTTCTTATGTCCTTTCTGGTTCGGCGATGCGGGTATGCTTCAGTGAAAAAGAATTGCGGGAGTTCATAGGGAAGGCCGCAGTGCTTTCACCCGCGCACCCAGTCACAATATCCAAATATATCGAGAACGCGAAGGAGCTTGAATTTGATGCGGTTGCCCAAAAGGGAGAATTGATGATTTACGGCATCTCCGAGCATGTGGAAAATGCCGGGGTGCATTCGGGTGATGCCACCATTGTCTTCCCGACGCAGAGGGTGTATGCCTCGACCGAGTTTCAATTGCGTGAAATTTCTAAAAAAATAGCGCGAGAGCTTTCTATCACCGGGCCCTTCAACATTCAGTTTCTGGTGAAAAATAACCAGCCATACGTGATCGAGGTGAATTTGCGGGCGAGCCGCACATTCCCTCTTTTATCGAAGGCGATGGACAAGAATTTCCCCGGTGTCGCGGTGGATTCTTTCTTCGGCAAGGCTAGGCCGCATAATTTTGTTTACCCCAGGAGCGTCGTGGTGAAGTCCCCGCAGTTTTCCTTTGCCAGGCTCCTCGGCGCCGATCCGATACTCCGAGTGGAGATGTCCTCGACCGGGGAGGCAGCTTGTTTCGGACAGGATTATGATGAGGCGCTTCTCAAATCGATCTTGAGCACCAATAAATTCGACAGCAAAAATAAAAACGTGCTTCTTTCTCTGGGAGGGCCGGTCAACAAGGTGAAATTCATGGAGACGGCCGGAATACTGCGGTCTTTGGGGTACAAAATTTTTGCCACTGATACCACCGCCAAATTTTTCCAGAAACAGAAAATAAAATGCGCCGTCGTGCGCAAGGCGTCCGAGCGCTCGCCGCATGTGCTTGACATCATCGAAGGCAAAAAGGTGGCATTTGTGGTAAATTTAAGCGTAGAGGGCAGGGTGGCGAAGAAGACACAGACCGACGGTTTCCGCATCCGCCGGGCCGCAGTGGACAACCAAATTCCGCTTTTCACAGACCTGCACCTCGCCCGTGCTTTCATCAAGGCGCTTGCGCGGTATAAGGTCGCCGACTTAGAGATCAAGTCTTACCGAGAGTACTTGAATTAATTTATGCCAAATTTATTAAACACAAACCAATTTTCAAAGGCAGAAGTAGAGAAAATTTTATCTCGAGCAGTAGAGATGGAGAGAGCGTGTAAAAATGGAAAAGTAAAAAAGTTGCTTGCCGATAAAATTGTTGCCTGTATATTTTTCGAGCCTTCCACCCGCACTAGGTTATCCTTTGAAACAGCGGCGCTCAAATTGGGCGCCAGCGTTATCTCAGCAGAAGACGCCTCGACTAATTCCTCCGCCTACAAGGGCGAAACTATAGAAGATACCACTAAGATATTGTGCAATTACGCCGATCTGCTGGTAATCCGCCATCCGGAGGCGGGAATTATGAAAAGAATTGAAAAGGTGTCGACCAAGCCGGTGCTCTCAGCCGGAGAAGGTGCGCACCAGCATCCATCTCAAGGATTTCTCGATTTATATACGATAAAAAAAGAGCATGGACGATTGGATAATTTAAATATTGCCTTCGGAGGCGATCTTTTGTATAGCCGAACACTCCGTTCGCTTATGCCGCTAATTAATTTTTATAAAAATAATAAATTTTATTTTGTTTCGCCAAAACAATTGCGTTTGCCAGCAGAGTATCTGAAAGAATTAAAAAGGTTAGGAGTAAATTTTATAGAAACTGACAACCTGGAGGAAGTATTACCGAAAGTTGATGTACTCTACATGACCCGGGTGCAAAAAGAAAGATTCAAGACCGAGAAAGAATACAATAAGGTAAAAAACCTTTTCATTTTTAGGACCAAGGACTTAAAAAAATTAAAAAAAGATGCAATCATCATGCATCCGCTTCCAAAAATAAATGAAATTGAACTCGAAGTCGATGCCGACCCCCGCGCCGCCTATTTCCGCCAAGCCGAAAACGGTCTCTACATCCGCATGGCGCTCCTCTGCTATGCGCTGGGGATTTAAATATGGACAGTTTTTAATAACTGAAAATGAAGGAAAAAAGATCCTCTATCTCTTAGATATTGAGGCTTATACTAAAACAAAATAGTGGGAGTTATAATGAAAATAAAATTTTAAGCTTACTATCAACTTCCTTTAAGATTTTATTTTCCAGATGACCAATTTCTCCAATGGCGAGCCGTTTTTCCAGAGTAGCAATCTTCTGAATTTTAATAATAGAATCTACCTTCAACCCATTTTGCATATCTGCCTTGATTTTAAGATCAAAAGGATGCAATCGTCCGATTTTTTGCGAAGAAATGAAACAAGCCAAGACATCTTTCTGCTTTTTGCTTGCATGTAATACGAGGGCAGGCCGCACTTTGTGGCCAGAGAGATCGGTAAAAGGGAAAGGAATAAGAATGATTTTTCCTTTACGCATAAATCTTCTTCAAATCGCTGATGCTGTAAATGTCCGGCTCATTTTTAAGGAAATCAAAGCTTCTAGAGCTTGCATTTATATTTGTAATCTCGTTAAAATTTTTATTATAGTTTATCGGAAAGGGAATTACTACGACATCAATTGAATTTCTCCGTCCAATGCCAAAAATCTCTCCCCGGTATTTCACCCGGTCTATCAAAACTTTTATATTTTTTCTTGCATCCGTAATGCTTATTGTTTTCATATGTACATACTGTACATAATTGCTTAAAACAATGCAAGCCGGAAAAATAAATGGTTCTATTGATTTTCCAAAAATTCGAAGATCTTTTCGTTGGTGAGGACGTTCTCGGCGTGAGCACGGGCGCGCTCGGGGTCGGCATCTTTGTAATGCTCGAGGATGTGAGCTACTTCTTGGGCTACTTGTTCCTCCGGAGCAGTAATATTTTCCACCTTGGCTATCTCCTGCAGGATGAGCGCAAGCTTAGCCTTCTTTTCACCGTCCTTGCGGAATTCTTTGCGCAGATCTTCCTTGGTCTTATTAATGTGCTTGAGGTAGCCTTCGAATTCGAGACCCATCGCGGTAATGTCCGACTCCATTTTATAAAGAATTTTGTCGAGCTCTATATCGATTAGTATTTCCGGCACCTCGAGTGTGGAGTTCTCAATTATTTTCTCGATCATATTTATCCGAACCTTTTCTTTTGCCTGATTTTTCTTCTCGAGCTCTATATTTACTTTCAATTTTTCCTTGAAGTCGGCGATATTTTCAAAGGGACCTAGGCCTTTTACAAACTCATCATTAAATTCCGGCAAGTTTAAGGTGTCCGACACCGGATCCTGGGTGTCGGACACCTTTACCTTCGGCGCACGGGACTTACGGATATCCATTATCGTGTTTTCCACTTCTTCATCCGAAACCTCAAGGTCGGACCTTTTTGAATTCCCAAGGTCCGACCTTAAGACACTCTGCGCGATTTTTTTATAATCCGGAAGTTTTATCTCCGGCAATACTGCAGTTTTAATCTTAAATCCGAGCGGATTCTTGCGGGCGAGCTTGGTGATGGCGATTTCGGGGCGGCTGATGGCATCTATTTTCTCTTCTTCTAGAATTTTTGGGTAGACGTCATTGAGCGCTATCTGCGCCATCTCTTCCAGGATGCTGATCTCCGGAATTTTAGTTACGAGTACATTCTCCGGCACTTTGCCCTTGCGGAAGCCGTCCACGTTGACATTCTCGCCTAACTTTTTAAGCGCCTGAGCGTAGTAGCCTTCAAAAAGGTCGGCTTCGAGCTCACCTTCAATTTCTACTTCGCTCTTTGGAAGTTTAGTTACTTTAGTATTCATGCTCTTCTTTACTGCGTTACGGTGGCTGTGCTCGAAAGAGTTGGAGTTGAAGCTGTAACTGTCGCGATGCGAGGGGTAGAGGACAGAGGCCGCATGGCTTTCTGGATTATCTTTCTTGCTTCAATAAATAGCTTGCGCGCTGCTTCAAAGGTTTTGCGGTCGGTAGAGGCCGCCGCGGCCGCTTTAGCCTCGGCTAATTTTGCCTGGACAGCCACCAACCCTGCTTCAGCTTCGGCCACTGCCCTGGCGAATTTATCCTGGGCTTGTTTTAAAACAAACGCTTCACGCTGTTTCTTTTGCTCTTCTTTTCTTGCACGTGCTGCCGCTGATGCGGCTTCCTTCTTAGCCTTGGCTTCTATTCGAGCGGCTTCCTTCTTGGCCTTGGCTTCGAGCCGTGCATCCAGTACTGGCGTGGTGCTGGAAGCGCTTACCCCAGCATCTTGCGCTACTGCGCTAGATGAAGTAAACGCCAAAGCTGCTAATAGAGCGCCGGAAACGATAACTTTTTTGTATGGTTTCATATATTATATTTGGATTTAATCCCGACGCCTTAAATAAATTTAGTGTCGGGACTCCGACTTTACGTCGGGGTTAATAATTTCTAAACACAACGCATTTCTGCGCCTATCCATTATACCAAATTATTCATTAGTTCCTACACCAAAAATGCGACGATCAGGAGTGCCACAATATTCAGGATTTTGATCATCGGGTTGATCGCCGGCCCGGCTGTGTCCTTGTATGGGTCGCCGACAGTGTCGCCGGTCACAGCTGCTTTATGGGCGTCTCCGCCCTTGCCGCCGTAATTGCCCTGTTCGATGAATTTCTTGGCATTGTCCCACGCGCCGCCGCCGGAGGTCATGGAAATGGCGACGAAAAGCCCGGTGATGATGGAGCCGACGAGCATGCCGCCGAGCGCCACAGGACCCAAAATGAATCCGACAAGTATCGGTGCAAGCACAGGTATAAGCGCGGGCACGATCATCTGTTTGATTGCAGCACTGGTCACGATGTCCACACATTTGCCGTATTCGGGCTTGGCAGTGCCTTCCATTATTCCCTTAATCTCCCTGAATTGCCTGCGCACTTCTTCCACAACTTTACCGGCGGTTTTGCCGACGGCTTCCATACAGAGTGCGCCGAAATAATAAGGCAGGAGCCCGCCCAAGAAGAGGCCGACGATAACTTTCGGGTTGCTCAAATCAAAACTGACAATCTGCCCGGTGATCTGGGTGATCTCTTCCGTATAAGCGGCGAAGAGTACGAGTGCGGCGAGCCCAGCGGAGCCGATAGCATAGCCCTTGGTAACTGCCTTGGTCGTATTGCCGACTGCATCCAGCGGGTCGGTAACATTGCGGACTGATTGAGGAAGTCCGGTCGACTCGGCAATGCCTCCGGCATTGTCGGTGATCGGGCCGTATGCATCGATCGCGACGATGATGCCGGTCATGGATAACATGGACATGGCGGCCACCGCGATGCCATAGAGTCCGGCGAAGTTGTAAGTGAACAGAATTCCCGCGACGATAGTGAGGAGCGGCCAGGCGGTAGACTTCATCGAGATCGCGAGGCCCTGGATTACGTTTGTGCCGTGCCCAGACACCGATGCGCGGGCAATAGATTGTACCGGAGCATATTTAGTAGAAGTGAAGTATTCAGTGATCATGACCAAGGTACCGGTCACTACGAGTCCCGCGAGCGCGCAGAAGAATAAGTCCATAGTGCTATATACACCGTTGTCTGCCATTAGCCACTTGGTAATCGGATAGAAAGCGATACCGGCGAGTACTCCGGCAACCACGAGGCCCTTATACAGAGCGCCCATGATGTTCGGGTCTTTATTCTCCTTGGTTGAATTTTTACTTAACTTTACAAACCAAGTGCCGATGATAGAAGAAATTATCGCCACCCCTCCGATCACGAGGGGGTAGAGCACTGCTCCGTCAAAACCCGCAAAAAGAAGCGAACCGAGCAGCATGGTGGCCACCGATGTAACCGCATAAGTTTCAAAAAGGTCAGCGGCCATGCCTGCGCAGTCGCCGACATTGTCTCCCACGTTGTCTGCAATAAATCCGGCGTTGCGAGGATCATCTTCCGGGATGCCGGCTTCAATCTTGCCGACGAGGTCTGCGCCTACATCCGCTGCCTTGGTGAAAATTCCTCCGCCGAGTCGGGCAAAGACGGAGATCAGAGATGCTCCGAAGCCGAGACCGATGAGAGCGTTTACATCTTTCGTAAATGTGTAGAGGACCGTAACACCGAGGAGCGCCAGGCCGACTACCATAAGGCCAGTGACTGTGCCGCCCTTGAATGCGACGTCGAGTGCGGCCGCGAGCCCACTTTTAGCGGCTTCCGTAGTGCGCACATTGGCCCGTACGGATACGTTCATGCCGATATAGCCGGCGAGGGCGGATAGTACCGCGCCGACGACGAAGCCGAGCGCGGAAGTAATCCCTAACCCCCACCAGAGGACAAAGAAAAGAACCACC
>DATDVS010000011.1:0-2721 GCA_036517535.1 Minisyncoccota bacterium | reverse complement strand
AAATCCGCTGGCGGGCTCTACGTGCTCGGCACCGAGCGGCATGAGGCGCGGAGAATAGACAACCAGCTCCGCGGGCGCTCCGGCCGCCAGGGCGACCCGGGTGAAACGCAATTTTACGTGTCGCTCGAGGACGACCTCATGCGCATATTCGGCGCGGAGAGGATCAAGGGCATGATGGGGCGCTTCGGTATCCCGGAAGACCAGCCGATCGAGAACCGGTTTATCAACCGCACGCTCGAGGGCGCGCAGGCCAAGATCGAAGGTTTCCATTTCGATGCCCGCAAGCATACGCTCGAATACGACGACGTGATGAACCATCAGCGCCAATCCATATATGGCAGGAGACAGAAGATGCTCCGAGCCGATAAATCGGAAATTCTGGAATTATTAAAGGAAGTCAGCGAATCGCGCGAGGGCTTCGATAAGATCGTGGAAGAAAAGAAATCGAAAATAGGCGAGGATGCATTTTATGAGACAGTCCGCCGCATTGCGTTATATATTACTGACGCGCTCTGGATGGAGCATCTAGAGCAAATGGATTACCTTCGCTCCTCAGTAAATCTCCGCGCCTACGGTCAGCGTGAGCCGATAGTAGAATACAAGAAGGAGGGTCTGGCTATGTTCAAGGAGATGCAGCAGTCATTTAAAGAACAAGTGGCGTCGCTGGTGGCCACCATTAATGCCGAAGAAGCGGCCAGGAGCCCCATGACGGAAGTATCTGTGCCGGAGCAGAATTTGGTACTTAGCCATAGCGAAACCGGTGAAGATATGAAAAGCGCGCAGACCGATAAAACAAAAAATATTGGTCGCAATGACCCGTGCCCATGCGGCTCTATTAATCCAGCTACGGGAGAAGTTTATAAATGGAAGAAATGCGGAATGATAAATGCTCCCCAGCACCGAAAAGAGTTGATAAGTTAAACATATGCCTAGAATTGAAGAAATGGAAAATTTATGATTAAAGCCGTAATTTTTGATTTGAATGGAATTTTTATACAGGCGCCAAAGCTGGGTGAGAGGCTAACGCGGGACTATGGAGTGGACCATGCCAAATTTATGCCCAAGCTTCATGAAATAATGCACCAGATCCGCCAGCCGGGCGCAAAGTCGGCCTTTACATATTGGGGAGAGGCTCTGAAAGACTGGGGAGTTTCGTTCACCGAAAGTGATTTTTGGAAATATTGGTTTGGGGCGGAAGTGGTGTCGGAGAAAATGGTAGCGTTTGCAAAGAATTTACGAACAAGAGGCGTGAAAGTGTTCATCCTATCAAATAATTTCAAAGAGCGTTCGCAATATTATGACCAATACCCCTGGGTGCATGAGGCGGTAGATAAAGTTTACTTTTCCTGGCAGACGGGATACGTGAAGCCCGATGTGCGTGCATGGCAAAATGTGCTCAAGGAGAATAACTTGAAGCCAGAGGATTGCATTTACTTTGACGACCAGGAGAGGAATCTGAAAGCCTCCGCCGAAGTCGGCATAAAAGCTTATCATTTTACAAATGAGGAAGAATTAGAGAGAATAGTGAATAACCATTTATGAAAATCTTACTTGCCTCTAATGGGAAATTTTTAATAGAAGGAGGACTTGATCTTTTTGGCATCCCGAAAGATAAGATCCGAATAGGCCGAATCACGACTGCATCTAAGGGAAACGATAATAAGGATTATATAGAAAGGCATCGAAAAGAATGTACAGATAACGGATATTTTCTTGAAGATATAGATATAGAAGGGAAGACAGAAGAAGAAATATTTAAATTTTTTCAGGATAAAAACATAGTTCATATAGAAGGGGGAAATACATTCTATCTTTTACGAGAAGTTAAGAAGACGAGATTCGATGAAATTCTGAAAAAACTTTTTGAAAAGGGTATTGGCTATGTTGGGACAAGCGCGGGCGCTTACATAATGTGTCCGAATATTAAAGTTTCGACACTAGGCCCTAATCCTAAACCAAGATATGGCTTAGAAGACCTGACAGGTTTGGATTACGTTCCTTTTTGCCTAAAGGTTCATTATACGGATGAAATGGAGGCAAATGTGAAAGAAATGATGAAAAACATTGAACATCCTCTAAGAATATTACGAGACGGTCAGGGGATTTTGTGCGAAGACGGAGTTTGTAAATTTTATGGAAAAGGAGAAGAAGTAATTTTAAAATAATATGAACACACCAGAACCAGGATTTTATTATCACTATAAGCACGACGAGAAAGGAAGCATAAATAATTATGCCTACGAGGTTTTAAACGTGGCGCATCATACGGAAGTGGATGATTTAGATGAAGGAGCCATGGTTATCTACCAGCCCATTTATGAATCATCGGTCTATAAGGCGGGTAAGCATTGGGATGCCCGGCCGCTGGCAATGTTTGTGGAGAATGTTGTAAAAGATGGTAAGGAAATTCCCCGATTTACGAAAATTGCTGACCCTAAGATTATTTCAGAATTAGAAAAAATTAAAAAAGAAATGTATGCAAAGCTTGATTAAAAATCTAAAACTAAAACGCAGATGGATTGCTACCATGGCGGCGATGCATATGTATGGCAACCCTTCGGCGAAGCTGAAAATTGTGGGGGTCACCGGTACGAACGGAAAGACCACTACCACTACGCTCCTATATAAGGTGGCCACTGCGCTTGGATATAAGGCAGGCTTGATTGGTACGGTGGAGAATATCGTGGCCGGCAAGGTGGTGCCGACTAAAATGACTACCCC
>DATDVS010000010.1:0-26631 GCA_036517535.1 Minisyncoccota bacterium | reverse complement strand
AAACAAGATCGGAAAAGGCACCAGCTTCGTCGAGCCGGACGAGATATTTCTGGATTCAAAAAACATCGGCAATTTTAACCGCCAGCAATTCGAGGGCCGAATTGAAAAACCTATTTCTAAAAAAACGATACTCGCGCTCGGAGCATTCTTTCTGGTTCTGGTGATGGTTTTCGGAGCGCGCCTGGGGTACCTCCAAGTAAAAAAGGGTCAGGCATACTACGAGCGCAGCGAGAACAATACTCTAAATAAAGAGATTATTTTCACTGAACGGGGAATAATATACGATCGCAACAAAAAAGAGCTTGCCTGGAATAAAAAGATGGAGGAGAACGCTTTCCTGATACGGGCATATCTCTCCGGCGGATTCGCCCACATTTTGGGGTATGTTTCTTACCCAGCCAAGGATAAATCCGGGAACTATTGGCAAAGCGAATTCGTGGGTAAAGACGGCCTGGAAAAAGAATACAACGGCCGGATCAAGGGTATAAACGGATCCAAAATAGTAGAAACGGATGTAAAGGGTAAAATTCAATCGGAAAACATCGTAAACGCCCCGGTGCGGGGGGATGACCTGGTCACCACAATTGATTCACGGATCCAAAAGGAACTCTTTGCGCTCATTAAAAACCTTTCCGAGTCGGAGCATAATTTGTTTACCGGCGGCGCCGGAGTGATTATGGATGTACGTAGCGGCGAAGTGATCGCTTCAACCAGTTTCCCGGAATACAATTCGGAAATTCTTTCCTTGGGCGAAGACCCCGCCACGATCCAGGGTTATATGAACGATAAAAGAAAAGTGTTTCTGGATAGGAACATCTCCGGTCTTTATACTCCGGGCTCGATTGTGAAGCCATTTTTTGCGATTGGGGCCTTGGCAGAGAATATAATCGACCCGTACAAACAGATCCTTTCGACCGGATCGATTTCCATCCCCAACCCCTTTTTTCCGGGAGAAAAGAGCGTTTTTAAGGACTGGCGCGCCAACGGCTGGACGGATATGCGTGAAGCGATAGCGGTATCTTCGGATGTATATTTTTACGAAATCGGCGGAGGGTTCGAGGGGCAGAGAGGCATGGGTATCCTGAACATCGAAAAGTATTCCAGGATCTTCGGCATTGGGGGAGAAAAAACCGGCGTAGACCTGCCGGACGAAAAAAGCGGCACGATACCTTCACCGGAATGGAAAATAAAAACTTTTAACGGCGATCCGTGGAGAATAGGGGACACCTACCACACCGCCATCGGACAATACGGATTCCAGGTCACCCCGATGCAGATGGCGAGGGCGACGGCGGCGCTCTCAAACGGCGGCATACTGGTGACCCCGCACTTCCTATTAAATGATCAAGAAAAAAATAATGAAATTTTGGAGATAGATCTGGATTCCGGATATCTCACCGTAGCTCGGGAGGGCATGAGGCAAGCCGTGGCGGAAGGCACCGCAAGTGCGCTTGGCGTGCCTTACGTCAAAATCGCCGCCAAGACTGGTACCGCCCAGCTCGGAGTGCTTAAAAATAAAGTGAACTCTTGGGTAATCGGCTTTTTCCCGTACGAGAATCCGCGCTACGCCTTTACCGTGATGATGGAGGCCGGACCGTCTTCAAACTCTGTCGGAGCCACCTCCATAATGCGCGGCTTACTCGATTGGATGGCGATATATACTCCGGAGTACTTCAATTAATCCCCGCGTTTCCCCTTGATAAGGGGGATTTAGAGGGTTATAATGGGTCTTATGAAAAAAGAAAGAATGCTTTTGATTATGGGAGTCTGGGCAGTCGTATTGCCGTTTCTGGGATTTCCAACCACCTGGAAAAATGTCCTGTTTAGCCTCACTGGTGCGGTGATAATATATTTTGCTTACGTTCTTTACAATCAATCCAAAGAAAGCGAGGCGTCCAAGAACGAGAACACAGAGACAAAAACTTTTGAGAATTTTAGCGAGAATAATAACTTCAGCGAAGAGGAAGTGAAAACGGAAGTTATCTGATCAAAATATGGAGAACTTTAAGGATACAAAGCGCAGCACTTTATATGTCCTGCTAGCGGTGGGAATTTTTTTCTTTGGGATTTTTATCGGATACAATCAGCGTCCGGCGATAGAAAAAGTCACTACTCTTATTAACAAAGAACCGGCAATAATTGTGGGAGAAAAAACGGACTTCGCCTCATTTTGGAAAGCGTGGAATGTAATAAATGAAAAATATCCGAATGCGGATAGTGTGTCCGACCAGGATCGGGTATACGGAGCAATTTCGGGCCTGGTAGGCTCTCTAAACGACCCTTATAGCGTATTCTTTAAGCCGGAAGAGGCGAAATCTTTCGAGGCCGATATTTCGGGGTTTTTCGGCGGTATTGGCGTTGAAGTAGGCATGAAAGACAGGGTTTTGACCGTCATCGCCCCCCTGAAGGGCAGCCCCGGGGAGCGCGCGGGAATCAAATCAAGCGATAAGATTTTAAAGATCAATGGCACTTCGACCAGCGACATGTCGATCGATAAGGCCATATCTCTGATCCGCGGCAAGGAGGGAACACAAGTAACTTTAACCATTTTCAGAGACGGTGAAAAGGAGTCCCGCGATATTAAAGTGACCCGGGAAACCATAAATATTCCGACCCTCGACACCGAAACCCGCTCGGATGGGATCTTTGTGATCAAACTTTACAGCTTCTCCGCCAACTCCATCGACCTTTTCCGCGGGGCGATCAAGCGATTTGCCGAGTCCGGCTATGAAAAACTCGTGCTTGACCTCCGGGGCAATCCTGGCGGCTACCTTGACGCCGCAGTGGACATGGCGAGCTGGTTTTTGCCACAGGGCAAGCCTGTTGTCATCGAAGATTACGGCACCGGAGTTGAACAGAAAGTATACCGCAGCACGGGGTACGATGTATTCAACGATAAATTAAAATTCGTGATCCTGATAGATGGCGGTTCGGCTTCCGCTTCCGAGATACTGGCCGGGGCAATGAAAGACTACAAGCTCGCCAGGCTAGTGGGCACGCAAAGCTACGGCAAGGGGTCCGTGCAGGAAGTGGTAGATATAACATCCGATACTATTTTGAAAATTACGGTGGCTAAATGGATGACCCCGAACGGGACTTCAATATCCGCCACCGGACTAACGCCGGATTATAAAGTTGAATTCACCCAAAAAGATTTCGACGCCAAGCGGGATCCGCAAATGAATAAAGCGGTTGAGTTATTGAATAACTGGACGCCTATAAAATGAGAGTAATCTTTTTACAAGATGTTGCCCGGGTAGGGAAGAGGCATGAATTAAAGGAGGTGAATGACGGCTATGCCGTGAATTTCCTCCTACCGCGTAAACTGGCCGAGGTCGCTACCGCGCGCGCGATACTGAGCCTCGAGCAACGCCAGGCTGAAATTGTCGTGGAGCGCCAAGTGCAGGATGACCTACTACTCAAAAATCTGGAGGAAATTAAAGGCAAGGTGCTCCACATGCGCGGCAAGGCCGATGACAAGGGCCACTTGTTCTCTGGCATTCGCGCCCGCGACATAGTGGAGGCGATGAAAGCCGAGCACCGCGCAGACATCAGCGAAGAATCGATCAAACTCGAAAAACCGATCAAAGAAACAGGGGAGTTCGAAATCCTGATCCGCATCCGAGATAAAAAATCTAGTTTTAAATTAGTGGTAGAAAAAATATAAATAAAAAGGGAAGCCCTGGCTGCATTAGATAACGTTCACGACTTTTCGCACAACGGTCTTGCCGTTGTAGGAAATCTTGCGGCGAGAACCGAATTTAACTGTTCCGTCTTTGAGCGCAAATAGGGTGTGGTCGCGGCCCATGCCTACGTTGGTGCCGGCAACGATAGGTGTACCACGCTGGCGCACGATCACATGCCCCGCATGAGCCATTTGCCCATCGGCAAGCTTTGTCCCTAGATATTTTGGGTTTGAATCTCTTAAATTTTTGGCTGTACCGCCGGCTTTTCTATGTGCCATATTGAATAGTTAATAGCTTATAGGTTTTAGCTTATAGCTTTGATATAATTCAAGAACAAAAGGAGTATAAGGCATATGTTGCAAAAAATCAAGTCTTTTATCGAAAGCGACCTTGCCAAGGACCTAATGATCGTCCTGATCGTCATCCTGGTCGGATTGGTGTCCTTTGAGCTTGGCAGGCTCTCAAAGGGGGGCTCTGAGGGCCTTAAAATCGAGTATATGGGCCAAGACGGAAGGGTAGAGCAGGCAAATGTGCTCCAAGCCCTCAGCGCCCCGGCTACCCAAAATTCGACCGGAAAAGCCTTCTTTGCCTCGAGCCGCGGCAGCAAGTATTATTCCATCGGCTGCAGCGCCGGCAAAGACATCAAGCAAGAAAATCGCATCTACTTCGCCACCGCCGCCGACGCCGAGCAGGCAGGATATACTTTGTCGGCTTCCTGCAGTTAGGGAAGTGGGTCAAAAGCCCTATTTATATTGTAGAAGGACGTCGCACAATATATGTTGTGTATCAGATAAGCTGGCTCGTACATAACGCAGATTGTGCGAACTAAAGGCTACTTAGAAGACCTTGGACTTTGAGTAGATATTCAATTGCTTTGTCGGCTTCAAGGATGTTCCAGTTTTCTTTATTCTTCTCCCGATAGATAATGTGCGGATCTAAGAGGATTAAACTGTGTTTATTTCCCTCATTAATGATCGCCAGATTCTTAAGTCCAAAGAAGTCCACCACTATCCCCTTTTCTTCGTATGTTTTTAGAGTTATATCAATAAATTTCTTAATAGTAGCTAGTAAGTGAGCATCAGCACGGCACAAGGACACGATTTCCTCCGGTGTTATCTCTTTAAAGAAATCTCTAATGTCTTTGCCGTAGAATCTTTGAATAAAAGCAACATTGGGCTCTATGTCCATGCGAGATCGTGTTGGATTCGCGATAACTATTGTAAACTCTTTCGGTATAACTTCTGGTAAATCTTTATATATATCTTTAATAGATTCGTATTCTTTTTTTGAATTACCAGCTTCTTCTGTCGCCTGCTCGGTAGTAGTGTTGTTATATTTATTTCTTTGTATTTTTATCACATACGAAGGAAGTCCCTCCTCTTTTGATTCTAAAAGAAATACCTGGCACATAGCACCAGAACCAATCTTCCCTTTGTAAGAAAATTTCTTCAGATCGAAAGGCAGCCTACTTTTAGCACTACTATCATATAAAAAAGAGTAGATGGCTTTTTCAGTGGTTGGATTTTTAGGTAAAAATTCATTGATCAGCTTAAAGATTGCCACCAGCCTATCAGCTCGCCCAGTACTAGGCGCTATGGCTTCCTTTAACAATTCTGCTGTGTTTTCGTTTCCGACTCTATAATGAACTAAGCCTAGTTCTGCCGTATCTAGTAAAACTTTTTTATAGGTTTCAAAAGATTTCATATTCAGTAATTTACGGTAGGCGCGGAGAAGCTCGATCCCTTACCATCCCGGAGGTTTTTCATTTCTTGTATAAATGGCCTCCAGAATATTTCGAGCCACACGTCATTCCACAGATAGCGGGCGGGTTCGGCCAGATATTTGGTCCAAAGGCTCTCCCCTGAAGTTTGCACATAGCTGATGTTGTCCTGGCCAGCCTCAGACTCTACGACTTCGCGGATGCTTATCTTGAAGTAGCTTAAAAATAAAATCACAATAACTCCTAAAAACAAAATGCCCAATACGCTGATGCCGGAGTTTTTATTTTTCATTGCAAGACGTCGTTAAATGTGGTTTTAAACCAATTAATAACATCGGATATTGTTATGCCGGAAAATTTAAGGATAAAGAGCGCCACGAGTATTAAGATAATAAGCCGCAAGAAACCTCCCCGTTTATTATTCATCCCTTTATTTTAACACATTACTTATATGGCGGTAAATAGTATATTGGGTCAAGGTAGGCATTGATGGCGGCGATGGGCTGTGTCAGGACTTTGCCTGAACAAGCCTTGCTGGGGATAGTCTTCATGCTTGCGGCATCCGGGGCGTATACGGTCACATGGAGGTGTGGCCCAGTCGAGTAGCCGGTATTCCCGCTGTAGGCCACTACCTGCCCGCGTTTTACCGTTTGCCCGGCAGTAGCCTTAACAAGCGATAAATGCCCATATGCGCTGGCCAGGCCGTTATTGTATTTGATAAAAACGAATTTGCCGAAAGAGACTCCTTTGCATTGCTTATCTGTGTCCCCCGTACCAGACACCACTCCGTCAGCCATGGCCATCACTGGCGTACCTACCGAGGCTCTGAAGTCCGCCCCGCTGTGCGAACCGCTCGCATAGAGCCTCTTGCCGTCCTCGGTTTTACCAAAAAGTTGAGTGATGAATATTTTTTCTAGCGGCCAAGAGAGCACCCCAGCAGAGGGCAGTTTGGAGGGGTCGAGGATATACTGGAGTTCCGACTCATATGCCCGCAGTTCTTTTTCCACCGCGAGCTTTTTGGCCAGACTCTCCGCTAAAAGCTTCTGATAATTCGACTCGTTATTTTTCGTCTGGGTCAGAAGTTTTTTCTTATCGGCGGTATTCTGCTCAACGATCTTTTTCTGGTCGGATAAATTCGATTTGAGCGAAGAAAGTTCTCGTTTAGCGTTCACACTCTCTTCTCTGGTATCTTCCAGGCTTATTTTTGTCTGCCTTAAATGGTTGATTTCCTCGCGGAGCTTTTCCCGAATGGTCACAATGTTGTCTACATCGTTCCAAACTAAAGTGAAGTCGTCCTCGGAGAGCATCCGCGATACGATGTTTTCCTGGTCGAATTCATTGGTCGCCTTGAGGCCCGAAGCTATGGCCTCCGTGGCGTTCGTTATCGAGTCTTGTTTATCCACGATCTGCGAACTTAGTTTTTCTATTTCAACCGTAACGTTATTGATTTTCTTTTGGGTCACCGAGATGTTGGCAACTAATTTTTTCCGGTTGATATCCAGCTCGCTGATCGAGCCACCCAATGATTTTTTCTGCTTTCCCAGATTATCGAGCTCTGACTGGAAGGCCGCAATCTGAGCCTCGAGAGCAGCAATCTCGGCATTACGTTGAGAGATCTGGTCATTGAGATTCTGTAGGGTTTGCGCCCGGGCAAAGGCCCACGGCAAGGCGGCCGCGAAAATAATCACTATTATTAAAAGTGATGCGGCTTTAAATTGCTTTTTGTAATCTTGATATAGTCTCATTTTTCCCCAATATATAAGCTATCGTGAACGGGTCCGGTGATTTATCTTTTCCGGAGAGGGCGAAGCGCACAGGGTGGAGCAGCTCTCCCCTGCTCGGCAAATGTCCTGCCACCAGCATCAGCGCATTTTTGACATTTTCCGCGGTGAAATCGGCACCTTCTATGTTTGTCAGAGCCCCAACGGCAAGCTTCAAATTAGTAGACGTTCTTTTCGCTGAAATATTTCTGAATGGAAGCTTGTCTTTCTCTATCTCTGGTGGTGTAAAGAAAAAGTCGAGTTCACCTGAATCCACCATATTTTTCACATCACCCCATTTAGAAATACGTTCCAAAATGATCGGCACTATTTTCAGATCCTGATATTTTTCCGGCAAGCGCTCTAAGATGTTCTTCTCAATTTCTTCTTTGGGTAATTTCTTAATATGCTCCTTGTTTATCCAGTCGAGTTTTTCCTGGCTCATCTGCGCGCCGGACTTCTGCACGCGCTCTATGTCAAAGGCGCGGATCAATTCATCGCGGGTAAAAATTTCCTGGTCGGTTCCGGGGTTCCAGCCGAGAAGTGCTAGGAAGTTAATAAAAGCATCAGGCAAGTATCCTTCCTCCCGGTACTCCAGCAGGTCTTTCGCACCGTCGCGTTTGCTTAATTTCTTTTTTCCTTCCGGCCCCAAGATGACGGGCAGAGTGGCGTAAAGCGGGGGCTCTTTTGCAAAAGCATCGTAAACCGATAAATATTTCGGCGTGGAAGAAATAAATTCTTCGCCGCGCATTACGTGGGTAATGCCCATCTCGATGTCATCCACGATGTGCGCGAAATTGTATGTCGGATAGCCATCGCTTTTAATCAAAATAAAGTCATCCAGTGCCTCCACCCCGGCGGACAGGTCGCCATATACCAGGTCGTGCCATTTATAACTTTTTATTTCCGGAGTTTTGAAGCGGAGCGCTTGCCTCCCGTCCCACGTGCCGAATTTTTCCGGCCGGTGATCCCTGTATAAAAATGGCCGCTTTTCTTCCTCGGCCTGTTTCCTGAAATTTTCCATTTCTTCTTTGGAATATGGGTCCGGGTAAGCGAAACCCTTGTCGATTAAAATTTGTGCGTATTTTTTGTAAGTTTCAAGCCTCTCCGACTGCGTGTAGCACTTTCCCTCTTCGCACTTGTCCGGCCCTTCGTCGTAAAAAAGCCCAAGCCATTTCAAGGACTCCATGATATGCTCGGTCGATCCCGCCACTTCCCTCTCCTTGTCCGTATCTTCGATCCGGAGGATGAAAGTGCCGTTGTGTTTACGAGCCCAGAGCCAGGCATACAGGGCCGTGCGGACGGAGCCGACATGCATAAATCCGGTGGGGCTGGGAGCAAATCTTGTTATAATTTTGACCATTAGGCCATTATAACATAACCTTTTTCTATTTCTCGTGGGAGAGAGCTATGTTTACCAGCTCGCGGGCGATCTTCTCCGCGGCGCCGGGTTTATGAAATGCTTTGGCGGATTTAGCCATTTGTTCGGAAATTTTTGCATCTCCGATTATTCTCTCGATTTCCGAGCTGAAAATATTGGCAGTCATGTTCATTTCTTCGATTACGCTGCAGGCACCAACTCGTGCGTAATTGAAAGCATTCCTCTTGGCGTGATTGGCGTTTGATTCGGCAAAAGGGATCAGGATCGAGGGCACGCCCCAGGCGGCTATCTCAAATAAGGTTGACCCAGCACGAGAAATAATGAGAGTCGCTGCGCCGGAGGCCATCTTCATAGCTAGAGGGTTCATAAATGCCATCGGGACATATCTGGCGTGATTTGGATCGTCCATTAATATCACATCTGCTCGGCCTTTAACTAATTTAAAATTATTTACACCCGTCTGATGAATAATTTGATAATTTTTAATCAACCGAGGTAATGCATCCAATACGGTGTTGTTGATAAGTTCCGCTCCTTGGGATCCTCCCAAAACCAATACGACAGGTATGTCGGACTCAAATTTAAAATATTTCATGGCCTCGGCTCGGGGTGCCGGGTGCTCTATCTCCGCGCGAATCGGCTGGCCGGTCCAGGCCACCTTCGTCGCGGAGAAAAACGCGGCAGCTTCTTCAAAAGACACAGCCACTCGCCTGGCGAAGTGCCCCGCCCAGCGGTTCACCCTGCCAGGCGCGGAATCAGATTCGTGGATGACCACCGGGATACGCAGTAGGCGCGCGGCAAAAATTGTCGGAAACGATGCGTACCCCCCTTTACCGAAAACTACATCCGGATAAACGGAAAACATTTTAAAAGTAGCATTAATAACACCAAAACATACCTTAAAAATGTCTAAAAAATTTCTGAAGGAAAAATAAGTCCGCATTTTTCCTGACACAACTTCTTCGAACAATATTCCGTTCTGAAATAGCAGATCCTCGTCATACGGGCTATCGGAAAAATAATAGAGCTTGGCTCCGAGGATGCCTTCGTGGTCGATTATTCGGTTTACTTTTTGGGCAACGGCGATAATCGGATAAAAATGTCCGCCCGTCCCGCCGCCTGTAAAAACTATTTTCATTTACTTTATAACTTTCTACTTTATAACTTTATGAACTTTTCTTTTGAAACCTCGATACCTGGAGCACAATACCGACCGCGATCAGATCTATCATAAACGAAGTCCCTCCCTGGCTCATAAACACGAGCGGCACGCCGGTTAGAGGGAAAACCCCAACGATCGAGGCTATATGCATGAACGATTGTACGATGATCAGTATAACAATTCCGGAGACCAAAAGTCTACTGAATAGATCCGGCGAATTATTCGCGATCCGGAAGCCCCGTAAGGCAAAAACGAGGTATAAAAGTATTACTCCCACCGCGCCGACAAACCCAAGCTCCTCGCCCACCACGGCAAAGATCGAGTCTCCTTGCGGTTCCGGTAGGTAGCTGAATTTCTGAATGCTCTGGCCGTATCCCCTGCCAAACATGCCGCCGGAGCCTAGGGCTATGAGCGACTGCTGGATCTGATACGAAGATCCTTGCGGATCGTGCGACGGATCAATGAAAGTTTTTACCCGGTCTTGCAGATAGGGCGTGAAATAAACCAGGGTCGCCAGGACGAGAGCGGTGCCTACCCCCAGACCCAGAATATACCGGAGGGATACTCCGGAGATAAAAAGCATGCAGGCGCCAGTGATAGTAATTAAAACAAAACTTTTTGTGTCCGGCTGCTTAAACAAAAGCCCGGCAATAACCGCCAGCATGATAAAAAGCGGCAAGATCCTCCATCTGAAATGATGCGCCTTGTCCTTGACATAGGAAAGCCAAGCCGCAAAGGAAATGACAAATCCGAACTTTAAAATTTCTACCGGTTGCATGGAAAGCGGGCCGATCTTTATCCAGCGCTGCGCGCCGCCGTGGCTCCAGCCGAGGTGAGGGATAAACACCGCGGCGGTTAAAAATATGGAAGCCAGAAAAATAAAAAAAGCATACTTGCGCCAAACTTTGTAATCCAGCTTAAGCGCAATATACATGCCGAGGAGCCCGAGGCCCAAACCCAGGCCGAGCTGGCTGATGAGGACTGAGATGAAAGTTTTTTCATTCTTGGCGAGCACTCCGAGCGAGGCGGAGATGAACATCGCGATGCCTACAGCATTTAAGAGAAGGATGGTAGTCAGAAAAAATTTATCTATTTTTTTAGCTCGCATTTAAATTTACTTTACGAACTTTATAACTACCGACTAATAACCGTCAAAATTATCCCAATAATGGCGAATATGATGGAAAAAATCCAGAAGCGCATGGTGACCTTGTGCGACGGCCAGCCTAGCGCTTCAAAATGGTGATGGATCGGCGCCAACTTGAATATTTTTTTTCCTCCGCGCAATTTTTTTGAAAGAATTTGTAAAATTACCGATAAAGAAGTTATCACCAGGGGCATGGCGATCACCGGCAGTACCAGCACTGAGTCGGTGAGGAATGCGAGGGTCGCAAGCACTATCGTGAGCCCCATGATCCCCGTCTCCCCCATATAGAATCTAGCCGGCGGAATATTGAACCATAGAAACGCCAATGTCGCCCCAGTGAGGACCCCAGAGAATGCCGCCAGGTCGAACTGGTTGTTCGCATAAGCGATGACGGCATAGGCGGCAAAAATTGAGGAAAGCACCCCGCCAGAGAGACCGTCGATGCCGTCGATCACTCCGCCGGAGAAAGTAGCCAGGGCGACCAGTATAAAAAATGGAATAATTAAAATTCCGAAGAAGATCTCCCCGCCGAAAGGCACATGGAGGCTCGTCATCCCGAGCTTGTAGTAGAACCATCCGCCGATAAGGAGTGCGATCAGGCCGATCAAAAATGCTTTCCATCTGCGCCAGGATTTATCATCCTTAGAAAATCTGCCGTTGCCGTAGATCTGAATAAGGTCGTCCCACAGTCCGATGAGCGAGCCCAAGATCAAAGTGAAGAACGGTATCAGGGTCTGGTTGCGGCTTAAGAAATTTATTTTAGTGGCAATTGCGGACGGAAAAATGACTGGGGTCAAATAAAAAACGAGGGTGGTGAGGAGAACCGAGAACCAAATGATTATCCCTCCGACTCTCGAAGTGTTGAGCTCGTCTTTTTCATTGTGAATTCTTTGGAACTCGGAACTAGTGGTGGTACTGCGAGAATTCTTCTTCCACATTTTGTATTTAAAGAAGAAATGGGTCGCCACCGGAGTGATGAGAAGCCCTAAAAAAAAGGCCAGGGCCGTCGGAATGGCAATTTTAAGCAAATTTAAAAACATATAGTAAATATAACATAATTTAGGTTAATACACTTCCTGTTGATAGCACTTTTCGCAATACACAATCTCCGGTCGGTCGGGAGCATAGGAAGTCTCGAATTCGTTTTGACATTGCCCAACATGATCATGATTCGTTGTCGTAGATGGTGAGCCTGTCGAACCACACATACACTGTCGATGCCAGAGTTTAAACGGATTGCGTCGCTTTACGCGCTCTGCATGGCGGCAATGGAAGCATTTGCGCGGGATCGGGATTTGCATTTTTTTGTAGAAAATCAGCTCGTTCGGCACAATTTTATAATTTCTTTTACAATTCGTACAGGCTAAAACTTCGTTTAATATGCTATCTTTAACATCATTTATGCTTTCGGAAATTTGTTCGGAATCAATAGTCTCTTTTCCTTCGGTACGCTGTAAATTATCCTGCCATTTATATCCTTTTTCTAAGGCTTCTTTTTTCGTCAACAAGAAGTGTTCCTGCGCATCTGTCTCATTGTAGCTAAAAGGTGAGAATTCTATCGGATAAAATTCACCAAATTTATAAATTCTATTCTTTTTATCCTTATATGGAATATTGTTCATTTGTTCAATAATTTTCGGCACCAGTTTTTCATATTCTTCTTTTGTATATTGTTTATTAAAAATACAATATTTCGCACTCCTAAGCCCCACACATCCAAAAAGTGATTTCGAGGAATGGCAGTGTTCTGTATATAAAACATCTTGATTTTTCCAAGAATAAATTCCAAATAGATTTCGACTTGATTGGTCGCAAGTAATATCTTCATATCCTTCGCTAAATTCTCCTCCTCCAGCTATATCATACGAATCTTTTACATCAGCAATTAAATCACAATATTTGCAATTTTCAGAATTTTTAGCTACAAAACAATTTTTTAGGTTTTTAGAATTTGAAATAATATCTCCAACGCAATTTAAGCTTTGAATAATACCAATGCCTCGTCGAGTAAATTTTAAGATGAAATCATCATATTCTCTTTGTGCTTTTTCTACACCAGAAAACGTATCAAGTTTGTAACTCAACAAAATCTTTTCATATTCTTTTTTTTCATACTCCTTGTTTTTAAAATAGTACTTCTTATTTCGTAGCCCGAAACACACAAAACAGTCAGTGCATCCTGTGCAATCATATAAAAATTGTGAATCAATACAATTCATGCAAAATTGAGCATACTTTAATTGATAACAATTTCTTGCAATCATACACTCATAAAGCCATTCATTTTTTGATCTGATATTTATACAATCCATCATATCTCTACCAGCCAATATAAAATAACTATACATAACATTTTCAACATACCAAGCGACGAAAACCATATAACAATTTTTCCCAAAAGCAAAATCTTGAGTGTATTCGCAATTCACACTAGCTATACCGTCATCATTTATCAATGCCATATGTGGAACTTTTTGGGAAAGTTCGTTGAACTGTTTAAAAAATGGCCGAGAGAAATCATAATCTTGTCCGTAGCTTTTTGGGTCCCATTTATCACTCCACCAGCATTTATTGCAATAAATGATAATACCTGATTCTTTAGAATAAATTGTTACTACTGGTTTTTTACATAAGTCACATGTTCGGTTGTATAAAGAAGTGTTATTTTTCCACGCAAAACGTCTCTGCATTCGGCAATCCGGGCAAAAAGTCGGCGGAGGAACATGAATTTTTTCGTAAAATCCGAAATCATCCGACTCGACAGTGAAACTAAGCTTGCAGTTCTGACAGGCTTTAACTTGTGCTTCCATGATTTTAATTATATCATCTATTCTGCACATGAAAAATCATATCTGGAGCGCAATAATAGTAGTTGTTTTTCTTTTTGGAACTCATTTTTATATCGTAAGTAATCGGCCAAGCACAGAGCCCGCCAGCAACGAGGTGGTGGTAGGCACGCCTGTGCCCCCGCCGGACCCTGTGCCCGAACCCATGCCTCCGGCAACCCCTGAGATGATTCGGAAGATCGAAGAAGAGCGCACCTACCTCCTCGGCCACTTTGACCCGGCGAAAAGCTCGGAGTTTATCGCCATCCCGCTCAAATACACCATGTATCAGAATCAGATGTATTTGAGAAAAGAAACTTATGATGCATTCCTCGACATGCGCGCGGCCGCGCTTAAAGACGGAGTGAATTTAAAAATTGCATCCGCGGCGAGAAATTTTAATTACCAGAAGAATCTTTGGAATAATAAATGGAATGGCACAACTCCAGTGGATGGAAAAAATTTAGCTCAAACTATTCCGGACGGCCTGGAGAGGTTCAAGAAAATTTTGGAATACAGCGCCGCCCCTGGCACTTCGCGCCACCACTGGGGCACCGATATAGATATAAACACGGCGGAGGGCGCATATTTCGATGTAGAACCGGGAATAAAGGAATACAATTGGCTGGTAGAGAATGCCAGTCTGTTCGGGTTCTGCCAGCCCTACACCGCCGGCCGATCTCTGGGATACAATGAAGAAAAGTGGCACTGGTCCTATGTGCCGGTGGCCGGACAACTGACAAAAGATTACGCAAAGATAATTACCCCGGCAGATATTACTGGCTTTGAGGGTGCTACATACGTGCAAAATCTGGATCTGATAAACGACTACGTGCTGGAGATCAATCCTCTTTGTCGGTAATCATGCTTTCTTTCGCTTCACTTAGTGATTTACTCAGCTCTCCAAAATCGGGTAGTTCGGTGACTGTTTTTATACCCAGATATGAGAGGAGCTCGAAGCTCGGGCGATAAAGATATCTTCGATTATCTTCCGGGTCAATAATTTTCTCCACCAATCCGCGCACGGAGAGGGCGCGGAGGGTAAAGCTCGAATTCACCCCACGGATGTAGTCTATCTCCGCGCGGTTCGTGCCGTTTTTATAAAGCACAATGGAGAGAGTTTCGAGCGAAGCCTTAGAAAGCTCTTTGTTTAATTCCTCCTTTTGCAAATGCTCGATCAAGTCCGAAAATTCCGGGGCAGTGCGGAGAGCAAGCTGGTTGTTGTTTTCAATCAGCACTACTCCCCTGCCCTCTAAATTCTTTTTTAAACTAGCGACGCTATCCAGAATTTCCCGCTCGGAAACTTTCAAAATACTTTCGAGTTTCGCAATAGAAACAGGTTCGCCCTTAAAGAAAAGTATCGCTTCTAATTTAGCTTCTAGGCTCATAGCTTTTAGCTTCTAGCTTCTCGATAATAATATCATCTTTCTCCTGGGTGGCATCGAGTATCCCCCGTCTCACCAGCTCCAGCATGGCCAGGAAGCCGACGATGACCTCGACTTTTTCCGTGCGGTCTTTCGGCTGCCCGAAATGCTTGCGAAAGCTCATCCGGAGCGCCGTTTGAATGCGGGTAGTTAGCTTCTCCAGCATTTCCTCAATGCTTATAACCTTCTTCACCTCCACTTTCGGCAAGAATGCTTTTTTTGGGATTCCGCCGACCACATCCCGGGCCAGCGCCATCATTCTCTCTTGCGTAATTTGTTCATCCGGCAGGAATATCAAAACATCATTTTTCCTATCAAGTGGAGCAAAAATTATCTTTTTGCCGAATTTATTTTTTACATTTCCGGACAGTTCCGTAAAAATTTTGTACAAACGCAGCCTCTCCTCTAAGTTTTTTATGTCGCCTTGTTCTTCGCTGGTCAGATCAAGTGAGGGTAGTAATGATTTTGACTTTATTAGAATAAGCGTCGCCGCCACGTATATGAAACTCGACACCTCCTCCGGCTGGATAGCCCCGGCGGTATTGATGTATTTTAAATAGTCTTCGGTAACTTCAGCTAAAGATACGTCGTTTATAAAGAGCTTGCGTTTCTCCACCAGCGACAAAAGAAGCCCCAGGGGGCCCTCGAATGCAGGAGTTTTAATGCTGTAAATTCCTTCTCGGCTTTCCGTTTCCACGGCTATATGATACCATTTCTGCATGAAAAATAAAGGCGTCCGGCTCTCGAAAAATGTCACACCAGTCAAGTACGAGATAGAACTCCGGCCCGATCTCGACAATTTTACTTTTGCCGGGGTAGAAACCATAAGCTTATCCATACTAAAATCCACGAAATCACTAACCCTACACTCTAAGGAGATAGATATTGAAACAGCCCACCTAACTCTCGGGCCAGAAAAGGTATTCGCTAAAATTTCATATGATCCAAAAGCAGAGACGGCTACTCTAGTATTTTCAAAGATTATTCCGAAAGGTAAAGTAAAGCTTACCTTAGTCTTTCAGGGCATCCTGAATGACAAAATGCGCGGATTCTACAGGAGTAAATATCTGGTCGGCCAAGGAAAAAATCAGCAGGAGCACCACATGGCTACCACCCAGTTTGAAGCCACCGATGCGCGCCGGGCCTTCCCCTGTTTTGACGAGCCGGCGCAAAAAGCAGTCTTCCATGTGTCCCTCATCGTGCCCAAAGGCAAGACCGCCATATCAAACACTTTGCCGATCTCAACTACAAAACACAGCACCGGGCACGAGGTCATAAAATTCTCCCCGACGCCGAAAATGTCCACGTATCTGCTCGCCTTTATTGTGGGCGATTTTGAATATATAGAAAAAAAGTCAAAGCGGGGAGTCGTCGTGCGCGTATACACTACCCCCGGCAAAAAGCACCAAGCTGGCTTTGCGCTAGATGTCACTGTCCGCACTTTGGAATTCTATGAGAAATATTTCGATATTCCCTATCCGCTCAATACTCTAGACATGATAGCCATACCGGACTTTTCATCGCTCGCTATGGAAAACTGGGGAGCTATAACTTTCCGCGAGATAGGTCTCTTGGTGGATGAGAAAAATACATCCACCGCTTCTAAAGAGTTGATAGTAGAAGTTATCGCTCACGAGCTTGCCCACCAATGGTTCGGCAATTTGGTGACCATGGAATGGTGGACACACCTATGGCTCAACGAGGGCTTCGCTTCCTATATCCCCTACTTGGTGATAGAAAAATTATTTCCAAAATGGAACATCTGGGAGCGCTTTACCAATGACACACAGGGTATCGCGCTGCGGCTCGATGCGCTTAAAACCACGCACCCTATTGAAGTTGAGGTCCATCACCCGGATGAGATTGGCGAGATATTCGACGCCGTATCCTACTCTAAGGGTGCTTCGATTATTCGGATGCTCGCCAACTATATAGGCGCAGAGAATTTCCGGAATGGCCTACGCTACTATCTAAAAAAACATAGCTATAAAAATACGGAAACAATACACCTATGGCAAGCATTTGAAAAAGTCTCCAAGAAACCAGTGGCTAGAATGATGCATAATTGGACCAGTAAACCCGGATATCCGGTAGTTAAAGCGAATATAAAAAACGGCAAGTTTACATGGTCGCAAGAGAGGTTTTTTTCGAGCCCACTCTCGAAAATAAAAAGCAAAGATAAAACTAAATGGGAAATCCCTATCTCCGTCCAAAAAAACAAAAACTGGCTAAAAGTAAACATCGGCGAAACTGGATTTTATCGCACGGCATATTCTGCCAAACTTCTAGAAAAACTCAAAATCCCGATACAAAATAAATTATTACCTTCCTGGGATAGGCTGGGAATCATCAGGGACCTTTTCGCCTTGGCCGAGGCTGGTGAAGTGCCGACAACAGATGCGCTTAACTTCTTGTCCGCGTATAAAAAAGAAGATAACTACACCGTCTGGGTAGAGGTGGCTACCGGACTTTCGAAATTAGGAAGGCTTTTGGTTAAAACGAATATAAAAGAAAAATTGGATAAAATGACAATAGAACTTTTCTCTCCCACTCTATACAGGTTGGGTTGGAATAAAAAAAATAAAGAATCAAATACCGACGCCCTGCTCCGTTCCCTTTCAATATCAATGCTAGTAGAAGCCGGTGATGTAAAAGTAATTAACGAAGCTGTTAAAAAATTCAAGGCAATCCTGCAAGGCAAACACGTGGAGCCTGACATCCGGAGTGTGATTTACAGGTCCGTAGCCCAAAAGGGCGGCTTAAAAGAATATGAGATACTGACTAGAAAATATAAAAAAGAGCACTTGCATGAAGAGAAAAATCGCATCGGTAATGCTTTGGGATATTTTAGAAATCAAAAAATATTAAATAAAGTTTGTGATTTTGCTATGTCGGATGCCGTCCGCACTCAAGACACCATAGGCATCCTAAATAATGTGGGTGTAAATCCCCTTGGGCGTGATATTTGGTGGAAATTCATTACAAAAAATTGGAAAACAATGGTCTCCCGCTACGGCCAAGGCGGTCTATCTTTAAGCCGTGTGGTTCAGGCTATCTCCGGCAGCGCGGAAGAAAAACATCTTCGCGACTTCAAAAAATTCTTTGCCACCCACGAAGCTCCTGGGGCCCGCCGCGCCATCGAGCAGGTCCTCGAGCGCCTCAAAGGCAACATCCTTTGGCTGAAACGCGACGAAAAAAGTATAAAAGAATTTCTTAAGAATTCTTAATATATTCGTCCAATTTTCTCGCTACTTCACTCAACTAAAGTTATCCCCACTCAATTTGTCTACTTTACTTGACTAAAGTACTTTAGTGTGCTAAAGTAGCGGTATGAGTAAAGGAATGAATAAAAATACAGCAATTGGGACAGTCAGACTGGTTACGGAAATCGGGCCGGATATGGACTGGAATACCAAAGAAACTAGGCAATTACTTGCCGGCATTTTAGAGCTTAAAAATACTGATGAGGCAAAGAGGTTCTTGCGCGACCTCATGACCCCCCGAGAAATCAATGAATTCGCCAATAGGCTTGAAGCTGCTCGCCTACTTTCTCGTGACGTTCAATATAGTGCAATTACCGAAGATACAGGCCTCTCCTCGGCTACTATTGCCCGCATCGCCAAATGGCTCAATGGCTCGCTAGGTGGATATCGTTTAATACTTTCACGATTACATCATCGCAACTCTTTACCGCTAGGGAAAGGGTTGCCTTTGAGCTCGTAATTATTTTAATTTCGAAGCCAGCCCCTCCCCTAGCGGGAGGGGTTTTGCGTTGTGGCGCAAAACTTAGTTAACTTTGTTCTTTAAGAGGAAATGTGAAGAGAAAAATTCCTGTGGTTGTGGTTATCGTGCTCGTGTACTTGTATCTCCTGCTCCAGTTGGATGGTGCAAGCTGCACGGCGTGTTGGAAGTTTGTGTTCTAAAGGAGAGCTAGTGGATAGAGTAGTTTGTTTTGACCTGTGGAACACGCTCATGCGTTCTCCGGAAGGAGGAGCGGGTTACGAATCGGTACTCCTAGAGCATGGCGTCCCCGCCGAACAGATTTTCCCATTTGTTCGGGATTATCTAATGACGCGTAGGATGTCTTACGAGGAAATGGCGAAGGCTTTGTTTCACCGCTTTGCCATTGAGCCGGCTACCGGCGCACTCGACAAGCTCGTGAAGCTCTGGTCCACCGACAACAAGCACGCCGCAATCATCCCGCACGCACTCCAAGTGGTAAAAACACTTCGGAGACGCGGAAGGATTGCGGTGCTGGTAACTAACAGCACTGCCCCCGGCTGGCACGCAGTCAGCCGCATCCGCAGTGAGTTCGACTACGCTTATATTTCATGCGACGAAGGCAACGTCAAGCCAAATTTAAGCGTATGGGAAACGATTGAATCATGGTTCCCGACCGTCGACCGAAATGAGTTCGTCATGGTCGGGGACCGAGAGATCGATGATCTGGCGACACCTCGAAAACGCGGCTGGAAAGCAATCCCAGCCGACAGCATGGGTATGCTCGTGGGAAATCAAACACCCACAACACTGCTCATGGATACAGCCCACCAGATCGACGAAAAAAAGTTACGGGCTCTCGGCATCAATCCGCTACAAACGACCCTCCTCACAGCCATCCTCGGAAAATGGAGAGGGTGGAAAACGTTGAATCCAGAAACAACGATTGTCGTGGTTCCTGGAAACGGCGCTTCTATCACCGCTCACGATCTCTTCAACCAGCTACCTCAACATTGGTATTTGAGGGTCGTCCGTATCGCCGCCAAACGTTGCTGGAACCCTGGGAGCGAGCCATGGGCTGTCGCGAGTCCAATCTTCCCTGGTCGAATGCTGCTTGGGATACGCGACGTTGTTGTCATCGATGACGTCGTCGCATCGGGTGCTACCGTGCGAAAAATCTACGACCTGAACCGGCCGTGGATTCCAGGGGCGAGGTGGCACGCACTAACTTGGCTGGCTCAACGTTCGACTAGCTTGCCGGGCGAAGTGAGCCTCGTAGCGGCAGCGCACTGCGGGAACTTTGTGAAACGCGAACCAATCGCTTCGGTGAGCACTCTTACGACCGACTCTGGTGTACTCGAGTCGTTCGCCCAGAGAAATTCCTCAAAGGAACTCGTGGAAATCTTCAGTTCTTTGCATCCCCACCCACTCCCGTAAATGGGGATGTTCCTCGCGGGAAGGAGCTGAATTTTTGCAATATAAAATTCGGCTCCCCTACCATGGGGCTATTATTAAAATAAAAATAAATATATGTTACTACCACACCTAAAAATTAAATCGGGGGTTGTGCCAAAATATGTACTGCTACCTGGAGATCCTGCAAGAGTAAATGTTATCGGAAAACGACTTTCCGGGTTTAAAATAATAAATCAAAATAGAGAATTCAGAACCGGCATTGGTTCATATAAAGGAACTAGGATTTTAGTGTGCTCAACCGGAATTGGCACCCCTTCCACAGCTATCGCCGTAGAAGAGCTGATAGATGCTGGAGCAAGAACTCTGATTAGGATTGGAACGTGTGGAGGAGCGTGGAGAAAAGATATACCTGCTGGTAGTTTCATTATCCCATCAGCATCGGTAAGAGATGAAGGAACAACCCTAGAATATATTCCGCAAGGGTTTCCAGCCATAGCCGATGTGGAAGTATTAATGGCACTCAAAAAATCATCTCAAATAAAAAATAAAAACACCTTTGTTGGAATCAATAGAACACATGACGCATTTTATGGCAACCAAAATGCAATTATTAAATGGGGGCAATACTTATCTGATCAAAAATGGAAAGGGTATGATTCATCAATAATTTCTTCGGATATGGAATGTTCAGCACTTTTCGTTGTTGCTTCACTTAAAGGAGTTCGTGCCGGAGCTATCTTGCTTGCAAATGCCAATCCTGAACCTCTAATTGATAGAATAAGAGGGAAGAAACAAAAAGTAATAACGGAATCTAATCAAAAAAGAGCAAATGTTGCGCTTAGGAAAATGATAGAAGTAGTATTAGAGGCTATAAAAACACTAGATTCAAAATAATTATCTATTTCACTGCATCCACCTTGGCGGCGACGATGAAATCGTTTTCGGAGAGGCCGCCGATGGCGTGAGTCCAAAGGTCGAGCACAACCTTGCTGTAATATACATGAATGTCCGGATGATGGTCTTCCATTTCGGCCACATCGGCCACCCGCTCGACGAAGTTTATGGCTCCAATGAAATCGGCGAATTTGTATTCTTTAGAAATCTTTTTGGCATCCTCGCTGAGCGTCCAGCCCGGAGTTTCTTTTAAGTAATCCTCCACTTCTCCCCCCTTAAGAGGCTCGGCTCCCCCTTCACACGGCACACATTTTTTCTGCAGTAAGTCTTTTTTGAGATCCATGCTAGTATTTTAACATGAAATTGATTACCCCGTGTGCGGCGGACCTCGGACGGCCGAATGTAGTCATCAAGCACTTTGCGGATACGGAATCATATGTGCAAATTCCTCATATAGAATCTTTGAAGAATAAGCCGATTACCCTTTATCACCGGCTTTACCCCGAGCCAGAGAAGAGGCTTTTTGAACTTCTTTTGATTTTATCTAAGCTAGAAGCTAAAAGCTGTAAGCTGTTTACCCCCTACCTGCCCTACGCGCGACAAGACAGAGAAAATAAAAAAGGCGAAGCGGTCAGCGCTGATGTGCTCTGCCGGCTATTGAAAAACGCGGGCGTGGAAAAATTGATTACTTACGATTGCCACTTCCTGCCCAAGTCCGGAAGATTTAAACGTGCTGGGCTAAAAATAGAAAATCTATCTGCCGGAGTAGAACTATATAAGTACGCGAAAAAATATTTCGGGTCGCAATCTTTTGTCGTCGTCTCCCCGGATGAAGGTGCGTCGTATTTTACTAAACATGCCCAAGACCACAGCTTTCAGTTGAAGAAAATTAGAAAAGAACACAACCATGTCCATAAGATTGACGGGCACGCCGATGTAAAAGGTAAGAATGTATGTATCTTGGACGACATCATCGATACAGGGGGCACCATACGGCGCGCAATTGATCATCTAAGAAAATTAGGCGCAAAAAAGATCATCGTGGGTGCCACGCACGGAATATTTTCCAAGGGAAAAATAAAAGAGGCGGATTTTGTCTTTACGACTAACTCGATAGAGAACTCTCATTCCGTAATTTGGATATCCGGTAAATACTAAAGACGAGGATTAGTGCCGCCACCCATTGAGTGAGCACCAGACTGGTGTGATTTACCTTCATGTCTATCAAAATGGCGATAAAGGGGAAAGTGAGCTCGAGGATAGTGGAGATATGAACGGGGGTTTTGGAAAGGCCTTTGTAGTAAATAAGGAGTGCCACCATGCCTGTCGAGATTGCAATAAGGGCAAACAGGCCGAATTGTGAGGTTGTAGGTGCAGAGAGCGAACTCTTGTATCCGAATAGTAGGACAGCGGCAAATGTAAGTATAGTAGTGAAAAGAAACCGGTAAAAAGTGCTTACGTGCGAATTAACCCGGCCTAGGAGCATTTTGGAAAATGTAGTAGAGGATCCCCAGGCAAAGGCGGCGCCGAGAGCATAAAGGGCGGCAACGGCTGTGCCCTCGCCTGTCGCCAAGTTCACTGTTCCATTTGGAAAAGTCACAAAGTAAGCCGAGGCAAGTGCGGCCAAGGCCCAGGGAATATATCCGCGCTCGAACTTTTCTTTGAGAAAAATTGTTGCAGTAGTAATAGCAAAAATCGGCTGGAGCTTCTGGAGCAGAAACACGACAGAAAGCGAAATAAAGTGAACTTTGCCGAGAGCTGTCGTAAACCAGAGCGTCCCGAATAGTCCGCTTAAAATTGAAATTAAAAGTACCAGCCCCCAGTCTTTCCTAGAGAGTTTGTTGTTGCGGAGATATTTTAAAACAAAAGGAGAAAGGATGACAAAGCCGATCAAGTGTTCGTAGAATATAATCGTGATGGGCGGCAGAGTGTATAGATGCTGGCGGATGAGTCCGTCAAATGCCCAGAGAAGTGCTGCGATGATAATGAGCAGCGGCCCGGTTGATTCTTTTAACATAGATCTATGTCTTTTTTTATTTGAATAATCAATTCTGCCTCCGTGTCGAATTTTTGATATTTCCTCAAAAATTTATTTATCTTAAGACGCACTTCCTTGCCGTAAGCATCACCATTATACCCTATCAGATGCGCTTCTACTTTATTCTTATTATCTTTTTTGGGCCCAATTACAATACCCGCCCTATATTCCCCGCCTTCTAATATCCCTACTCCGACATACACTCCTTCTGGAGGCAATTCCTCCGTACTGAACACCTCTAAATTCACCGTCGGAAAGCCTAATTTCTTGCCATATCCATCCCCTTTTACTACCTTGCCTGTTATTTTAAAATCCATCAGTATTCAATTTCTCGTCAATTCTATTCATGTCTCGTGGGAACATCGCAGCTTCTCGTATATTTTTCAATTCCAATAATTGCATGGTCATTCGCTCTGCACCGAAAGCAAATCCTCCTTCAGGCGGAACTCCGTATTTGAAAGCCTCGAGAAACATTTTCACCTTCTCTGGATCCATTTTCCAGATATCAACGTGCTTCATGAGCTGATCGTAGTCATTAATTCTTCGTCCACCAGAGAGCCATTCAACTCCACGACAGAGAAGATCCATCCCTTCGTTGAATTCTGGTTCTTCGGGATTTGGGTAAACATAGAAAGGCTTCTTGCGAGTAGGATAACCATAAATAAATATGAAATCCGATCCGGTTTCTTCTTTTATTATTTCACAAATTTCTCTTTCATCCTGAGGATTTGTGTCTTTTTCTCCTCGGACATCGCGTCCAAACTTTTCAAATATCTTCTGTTGAACTTCTCGCAATGACAGAGTCGGCGTTTTATCTATCATGGTCGGAATAGTGGCATTTAAAATTTTTAGGTGCTCAGAATTTTTAGCTTCCACTTGCTTGAGGATGTATCTTACAGTTTCTTCAGCCATGTCACGGACATCTGTCCATGAATCGATGAAGGCCATCTCAGCATCAAGAGAGACAATTTCTATCAGGTGCCGCGTCGTTGAAGATGGTTCCGCCCTAAAAACTTTATTCACGGAAAAGCACCTTTCGAAAGCCGACATCACGATCTGCTTGTAGAGTTGCGGAGACTGGGTCAAGTAGGCTTTCTTATCAAAATAATTAACTTGGAAAACTTCGGCTCCGCCTTCAGCCGTAGCGGGAGTAATCGCAGGAGCTTGAAATTCAAAAAACATATTTTGCTTCATAAACTCCCTAAAGGAGTCTATTATCGTTTCCTGAACTTTAAAAACTGCCTGCACTTTCGGTTGTCTAAAAACCAGAGCTCGGTTATCAAGTTCAGTTGTTAAATCAAGATTATATCCTCCTAAAGACATATCAAAAGGTAAGGGCGCTGCCTTAGATAAAACTTCAATGCCTGTAACTTCAATCTCCACGCCCCCGCCCTGCGCCGCATTTTTATCTGTGCGCGCTTTAACGATGCCGGAAACTTTCAACACCCACTCCGGACGAATTTCTTTAGCTTTTTCAATAGCCTCCGGGTGAACTGGCAAGGTAACACATTGCACTTTGCCCGTCATGTCCCGCATGTCGAAAAATACCATCTTGCCCTGGTCCCGCCGGATGTCCACCCAGCCAGCAATAGCTACCTCCTTACCCACAGAATCCTTTAGATCCTTGATATAAGTCCTGCCTTTCATGCAAACATCTTAACACAAACTCTACACCTCTATCAACCCAAGTTTTATAAGTCGGGCGCGAATACCGCCTATTTGCCGGCCAGAGAGTGCGGAGATGTTTTTTATTGAAGTTCCTTTTTTAAAATTTAAAACCATATTTTCCTCTTCTTCCTTAGTCCACTTTCGGTACGCATTCTGATGTTTTTCTCTTATTTTTTCTAAGGTTTTAATTTCTTTCTTAATTTCATTTTTTGTATTGTTTTTTATTTTACCACCGCAAGCGACTATGAAATTGTCGTGCATTTTTTTAAATTCATCAGCCGAGAGCTTCCCGAAAACTTCTACTGCTTCTTTGGATTTATTTTTAAAATCAATATCTTTTCTTAGAATTTCCGGATGCACTTTAAGCGCATGTTTATTAATACCCAGAATATACAGCCCGGAGAGCCGCCGCACACGAGAAAGCGCCACATATCCCTGCCCAAACTCAAAGACTTGCGAGAGATCCATCACCGCCGCATCCATGCTCATCCCCTGGCTCTTATGCACAGTGATAGCCCAAGCAAGGCGAAGTGGAACTTGGGTAATTTGTGCTCGGATTTTACCGTTTTCTTCCACTGTCCAATCCATTGGTGCAATGGTTATGGTTCTGCCACTTCTGGTTTTAATAATTGGATGTCCGCTAAATTCTTCAAAGTCAATAATAGTGCCCAGCGTGCCGTTCACAAATCTTTCTTTTTGGTTATTTTTAGTGCACATAACTGCAGCGCCGAGCTTGAGCTCTAAATTCTCCGGCGATAGGCATCCTTTTTTAAGAATTTCGACTATTTTATCATTTCCGCTCGAAATCATTTTAAATAGCTTGACTTCTTCGTTTAATTTCGCAAGTTCTATATTATTTACCTGATCCACGTTCATATTATGTGAAAAAAGTTTAGTAATTTTTTCTGGTATATTGTCTGAACTAATCCGCCGCGCATTAATGTGCTTGAGGTGTTTCAGAGAGACATTGTCAGCGCGGATACCTCCAAGCACGGAAAGAAAATCAACATCATCCTGTCTGTACTGTTCGTGCAAATAACATGATATTAACCGCGCCCTTTCCCACGCGCCAGCCTCATAAGCAAAATTTCCCACATGTCCGACATGTGGGAAATTTAGACTTTGTTCGTTTTCATTCAATCTTTTAACAACTGGTGGGAGCTGAAAGAAATCCCCGACCAGAATAATTTGGATCCCGCCGAAGGACTCGCTTGATTGTTTCACTTCCCGGCAAACCATGTCCAGCATATCAAGCATGCTGTTGGAGAGCATAGACACTTCATCAATGATAAGCACTTTTGTCCGATTTATTCTTTTGGCAATATATTCACTGCTTGCAATTTTATCCAGATCATATTTGTCCAGCTTTGTTCTGATGCCGATGCCACTCCAAGAATGAATGGTCATTCCACCTATATGGGTTGCGGCAATGCCAGTGGAAGCTGTAATAGCCGGCTCTACTCCACAAGTGCGTAAATAATTTACAAAAGTATTTACAGTGTGCGTCTTCCCCGCTCCCGGCTCACCGGTTAAGAAAACATTGGTGCCCGTTTTTAAAATATTCGATGCCTGCTCCTGAGTCATTTTTTATCTTTTTTGAATCTATTTTCATTTATTCTATTTTGTTTAGCAAAGGCCTCCATTAAGTCTCCGTAATTATGTTCACCCTTTTTCATAAGCTTGCAAATCTCACAATCCTCGCAATCATCTGACTCCATTTTTATTTTACTTGAATTATTTTTCATAGTGAGATCATTTTAACATAAAAATAAAAGAAAAACAGCTCATTT
>DATDVS010000009.1:0-3984 GCA_036517535.1 Minisyncoccota bacterium | reverse complement strand
ATGATTTCGCTAAATCAATATTATGGACTCATTTAACTCTCCGACCACAAAACCTATTTATCACGGCACACAGATAGTTTGGTATATCCTAGGCATACTGGAAGCGCTCTTAATGTTTCGTTTTGTTCTGAAGTTACTAGGCGCAAACCCGAATGCTGGATTTTCCAATTTTATCTACGACATAACATATATTTTCGCGGCTCCGTTCTTGAATGTGTTTAGAATAACTAGGGTAGAAGGATCTATTTTTGAATGGACGACGCTGCTCGCCATGCTTGTATATTATCTGCTTGCTTATGCGATTATAAAGCTCTTCCTCATGGGTAAAACCGTTTCCACTCCGCAGGCCGCCGTCAAACTGGAAGAACAGGATCTGTAGCATCTCTCCAATGAAACCAAAAGCAGTTGCAATATTCGTAATGAAAGGCGTTATTGCGTTCGTATCCGCGATCGTTCTTGTAAATTTGGCTGTTTATTTTTTGTCGGTGAAATATATTTATAAAGAGGGTGGGTCTGCGCCCGAGGCGCAGGTGGCGCTCATTCCCGGGGCCGCTATTTTGCAGGGTGGCGGACTGTCGCCTATATTCAGGGACAGGGTGGACGCCGCGATAAAGCTGTACGAGTCGGAGAAAGTTTCAAAAATTCTTGTCTCCGGAGACAACAGCACAGTTTCGCACAATGAAGTAAATCCGGTCCGTGATTACCTTATACAAAACGGGATACCCGGAGCGGATATATACCTGGATCACGCGGGCTTTGACACATACAGCACCATGTACCGGGCGCGGGATATTTTTCGTGTTTCTTCGATCATCATTTCCACTCAGGCGTTCCATTTGCCCCGGGCCGTATTTATCGCACGCTCTCTGGGGTTAAAAGCGTACGGTGTCTCGGCCGACCGGGGGACAATACTTTTCAAGAATTATGTGCGTGAAGTTTTCGCAAACGAAAAAGCCGTGTTCTCGGTACTTTTCCGCGCGAAACCGAAATTCCTCGGAGAGGCTATTCCGATAAAGTAGATAATATTTATTGAGCGACTTCTTCCGTTTTCGCGGAATCATTGAAGAAATTTATATAAACTATGGCGAGTAAGATAACCAACTTAACAAAAAAGTTATAAGGGAAATTAAAAGGGGAAAAGGTGAGGAGACCCAAGAGGACGAGTAGGGTGGCCGCATGTATGCCGATTTTATACGAATCCTCGTATGACAATTCTTTTTTCGCCATTTTTCCCATCAGCCAAATAAATATGGCGTACAGGAGAACACAAAGGAGCGTGCCTATATAACTTACCAAAAACAGAATGAGATAACCCAGAACCGCCAAAGCCGGTATCACCCAGGGGAGGGCATTTACAATGGCGTCTTTCTTGTCGAGTAGCCAAGGCTTGGTAATTTCCGAGTCCGGGACTCTGGAGAGCGGAGTTATTTGTATTTGTCCGCCCCTGTCCTTTACGGTAACAAGCTCCGTTTTCGTGAGCCAGATGGCGGATGAGTAGGATTCAAATTGCTCTACGGAGAAAGGCTTGGTGGTGTCTATGACAATAACATTGGTATAGGAGGGATTTTTCCCTTCCCATTTTTTATCCCCGGACGTGAAATTCGAAAGCGGGACCGTATAAGGTTCCGGCTTGTTGATAGAGGCCGAACCATTCTTTATGGATACGATGAGGTCGTCCGGGAAGTTCGCGGTTACCGTATCCATTCCGTCGCTTGCGCTACGGAAAATCTTAGGAACGAAAAAAGAGAAAACGATTAGAGCCGCCAAAGCAACCAAGAGGCTTAGTTTTGCGAGGTATTTCACCGAAGCCCTCAAAGGCTCGGAGGGTACGGACTTGTAATAGGCAGGATTATAAATACTATCCCTAATTTCTTTAAATATTTTCATAGGTTTATTATATATCACAATTCGGATTTTACCAGTCATTTATTCCAGGTCGTTCCAGACCAGGATTTTCCATTCGTTTTTCGAAAGCCAGTGATGAGTGTAGGAGCAGATGCACATGCTTGCGTTATTTACAGGGTTAAAGTAGGAGAGGGTATTATATTGCGAAGCGGTGAGCGAGTCTCCATAGGTCATGTAGGATACCACCATTTTCAAAAATATTCCGTGCGTTACCATAATAATTCTTTTTTCCCATCTCCTCGATATAAAACCGAGGAGCTTCTTTGCCCTTTTTTTAAGGTCGGTAAAATTTTCTTCATCGGAAATTCTGAGGTCGTCCGCGTGGTAGCTTTTGTCCATCTGGTCCACTATCTCCCGCACTTCTCTTTCGCCGGCCCATTTGCCGATAATCTCGGAAGGGTTCCGCCTTTCTTTTAAGAGGTTGGAATATTTCACTTTCATGTTTAGCTCCTTCGCGAGTATCTCCGCTGTTTCTTTCGTGCGCTCGTACGGGCTCGAGATTATAACTTGGGGATGGCCTTTATGTTTAGGGAATCTCTTTGCGGTCTCCAAAGCCTGAGCTCTTCCCTTGGATGTGAGTCCGCCTTCGGAGCCCTGCCGGATATGCTTCGCATTTAGCATGGTTTCCCCGTGGCGTACGAAATATATGATCTTGGTGGCCATTCAAGGCATTTTAGCACATTTCGCCTTTTAAAATAAGGATATTTTACTTGACTTTTGTATAAAAGTGTGATATACTACTATAGATTGCACATTAAAAAAGTCGCTGCTGGAAGCAAGGGATAAATCATACCTTTACTTCCGGCAGTGACTAAAATCACTTCCGAGATCAAGAAAGAGGAATTCAGAATGACCAAGAACTTCGTCGCCCTCGCCCTCGCCGTTGCCCTCTCCCTCGTCTCGTTCTCCGCCAACGCCGCCACCTGCAACGACATCCCGGCCAACTTCACGATGCAGTCGTCTGAAGAGACGACCACGATCACCGTCGCGTTTTACTCCGAGGACAACGTCCGTCCGGAGTTCTACAACAACGACGTCATCGTGCCGAAGTGGTGCCGTACGTACCACAACCTCGGCATCGCCGCCGACAAGTCGTACTATACGTTCCCGGTCGAGGACGGAAAAATCCTCATCATCGCCAAGAGCGACCGCTGTACCTGGACGCTGCCGTCGTTGCCGGAAGGCGACGACCCGGTCGAGGTGAAAGGCAAGAAGAAGTGATCCCGGAAGTGCTCAAGGCTGGGCGGGGTTCAACCCCCGCCTGGCCGAGAGCCATCGAATCTGCCAATCGGCAGTGCAGTCCGCAAGGTCTGCCCAAAGCCTCGCATGGATTAGTCCGTGTGGGGCTTTATCTGTTGCTGGAGCTTGACCCCGTTAGAGAAAAGTCGCCCCTAGGTGACTGAAGCACTCGCTTCGCGAGGGCGTTCTCTAACGGGGTTGACACCTCCTTGCCATTGGTATATACTTTCCCAGCGTCTAATCCATTTGGATAGGGCGTTTTTCTTTAGATTCTTTGATAATTTAATAAATTGAGAACCCCGGCTAGGAGCCGGGAGCAAGTCCTCAAATGTTTTTAAGATAATAATTTACGAGCTAGGAACAAAAGAGATTTCGCAATAACGAGAATCTTTATTACAAAAATACATTGCTGTTTTTTGTTTTGTTTCGTTCTAATTTCCGCCTCAACGGCGGATCAGCCGAAGAGGCTGAAACTTTTAGTTAGAGTTTGATCCTAGCTCAGGATGAACGCTGGCGGCGTGGATAAGGCATGCAAGTCGAACGGACCTTCTAATATTCTCTGATGCGATTATATCAAGTCAAAGGTCGTAGAAAGTTAGTGGCGAACGAGGTAGTAATACATAGGAACTTCCCCTCTAGTCGTGAATAATTCATCGAAAGGTGGACTAATACACGATGGTCTCACAGATTAATTTTTGCGAGTAAAGTTTTAACGCTAGAGGAAAGGCCTGTGCGATATCAGCTAGTTGGTAGTGTAATGGACTACCAAGGCTATGACGTCTAGGGGAGGTGAGAGCCTGACCCCCACCGATGGTACTGAGACACGGACCATACACCTAC
>DATDVS010000008.1:0-5437 GCA_036517535.1 Minisyncoccota bacterium | reverse complement strand
GACCGTCACGGTTCAGGAATACCATCTTGACCGTTCCGACTACCTCAAGCTCCAACAGCTGAGGAGTCGTTAAGTACAAATACATGGCTATGGACCTCCTTCTTTTTTAAATTAACACAACAAGCTTACTTCTTCAAGTAGTGTTTCAGTGTATAAATCCAATCCTCGTCTATCTCATCGCTCTTTTGTTTCTCGCGGAGAAGCCACTCCAGATATTCGCGGTCGAGCGAGAGCACCTCCTCCACCTTCTTCCCTTTATATTTTCCGAAGCCGAATGTTCTGATGATGGAGGGATGAGAGGAGATCTCCATCATTTCTTCAACCGCCCGATCCTCATCCAGATTTCCCTCCTTCATTATTTTTTTCCGCAATCTGTCAAAAAGCCCTTCACATACCAGTACATCACCCAGCGCGTCGTGCGCTTGCCCGTCTATCTCCAGCTCAAGGTAGTAGCGCAGATATTGCAGATTGTAGCGGTCAATTTTGCCTTCTTTGTCCAAGTATCTCGCAACCCGGAGCGTGCAGATGAAATTTTTCGGCTCGATGCCTTCTTTTTTTATCATCATGAGGTCAAAGGGCGCGTTGTGAGCCACCACGATGGAGTCTTTGTCCTCAAAAAGTTTTTTGATTTTGGCCTGGTCGCCGCTCTCCTGAAACGAAGGTTTATCCGCCACCATTTTGTTGGTAATATGATGCACAGCCGAAGCTTCCGGCGGAATTTTGATTTCCGGTTTGTAAAGGCCAGCGAAAGTGCTGCCGCCGTTTTTATACGCGATCTGGCAGAGGAAATCATGCTCCGTGTTGCCAGTAGTTTCCGTATCAAAAAATATCAACTTCTTCACTGGCTTATTTTACCATATTTTGGTATGATTGCAGGAAAGTAATTTAATTTTTATAAAGTACGCATAATTTTCTGCTGAAAATTTACTCAGGACTTCGGGCCGTCGCCCTCCGTAGCCTTTATAAAAATAAAATTTCTTTCCTGATATGTTGCACGAACAAATAAAAGCTGGCATAAAAGAAGCCATGATGGCCAAGGATTCCGTCCGGCTGGAGACCTTGCGGGGGATGTCCGCCGCCTTTACCAATGAACTGGTGGCAAAGAACCGCAAGCCCAGTGAAATGCTTACCGATGAGGAAGCATTGGCTGTTATTGCTCGCCTGGCCAAACAGCGCAAGGACTCCATCGAGCAGTTCAAAAAAGGAGGCAGGCAGGATCTGGTGGACGTGGAAGAGGCCCAATTAAAAATCCTGGAGACATATTTACCGAAAATGATGGATAGAAGCGAAGTGGAGAAGATCGCCCGGGCCAAAAAGTCAGAACTGGGAATCACTGATGCGGCAAAGAAAGGCATGCTCATGGCGGCCCTGATGAAGGACCTCAAAGGGCGTGCCGACGGCACGGTGGTGAAGGAAATCGTCGATTCGCTTTTTTAGCCGAACACTCCGATGCAGAATGTCACTATTCAGTTTTTAACTAACCTAGTCGAACATCATCAGGCGCTGGCGTATACCGTCATCTTCCTCGGATTGGTCATCGAGGGGGAATTTTTTTTAATATTTACCGGCATTATGGCCCATCTGGGAGCGATTAATTTGTGGGTTGCTTTCCTCTTTGCACTGGCAGGTGTTTTCGGCAAGACCTTCTTCGGCTACGCCTTGGGAAAGTATTTATTTAAAAAATTCAATCACAATAAATTTTTCAAATATATCCGAAAGCGCGTTTATCACTTCTTGCCGCATTTCAAGCAGAGGCCGTTCTGGTCTATTTTTGTTTCCAAATTTATTATGGGGGCGAACAATGTCACGATCATTTTTTCCGGATTTGAGAAGGTAAGCTATCGGAAGTTTCTGCGGGCCGAGACGATCTCAAACTTTATTTGGACTCCGGCGGTGCTTTCGCTCGGGTATGTCTTCAGCTACACGGCGCTCAAGGTGAGCCACGAGATTTGGAGATTCTCGCTTATCGTGTTAGTATTTATAATCCTCTTTATCATTTTCGATCGTGTTATCAGCTGGGCCTATGGCCTTTTTGAAGAATTTTATAGCAATGAAATCGAAGAATAAAATAAAATTAATTACTCACAACGGGTCTTTCCATGCGGATGATATTTTTGCGGCGGCAACCTTGTCGCTTATGCTCGAGGTAGAAGGGCAGGATTTTGAAGTAGTCCGAACGCGGGACGAAGAGGAAATAAAAAATGCGGAGTATGTGTTCGATGTGGGTGGTGTACACGACCCAGAGACAAACAGATTCGACCATCATCAGCTCGGCGGAGCCGGCAAGCATGCAAACGGCATAGAGCTCGCCTCATTTGGCCTGGTGTGGAAAAAGTTCGGGGCAGAGTTGTGCGGGTCAAAGGCCGTGGCTGAATTGATTGAAAATAAGCTGGTCAGCCCGATAGATGCGGCGGATAACGCCGTAGAGCTGGTAGATTTCAAAAATGAAGTGAAGCCCTACTTTATTCAAAATGCTTTCCGTGCATTTCGTCCAAGCTGGAAATTGGCAAGCGAAGAGACGCTACTTTTAGGATTTCTGCAGTGCGTAAAAATGGCCAAAGACATTTTAGCCAACGAAATAGAACTGGGCCGGGACGGGGCGGAAGCGCAAGAAGCGATTAATGCGTGTTATGAAAATACAAAAGATAAAAAAATAATTGTTTTTGATCGGAAATATCCTTGGGAAGAGCAGATTTTCAAATATTCCGAGCCCTTGTTCGTCATCTTCCCCCGGCCCAGTGGCGGCCTCTGGGGTGCGGAAGCCGTGCCGGCGGAGCTCTACACATTTCAAAGGCGAAAAAGTTTCCCGGAAAAATGGGCGGGGCTCCGTGATCTTGAATTACAAAAAATCACAGGCGTGGAAGACGCCGTATTCTGCCACAGGGGGCGGTACATGGTGGTCGCGGGGTCCAAAGAAGGGGCTATCGCGCTTGCAAACAAGGCGCTAGCAGAAAGTTCAAAGTAGAAAGTTCATCAAGAAAACCTGCTATAATACACTTTACGAACTTTATGAACTTTACGAACTTTACGAACTTTACAACTTTCGACTTTATACTTTATTTATGGCATTTATAGATGAAATAAGAATATATGCGGAAGCGGGCCGTGGGGGGGACGGCGTGGTGCGCTTCAGGCGCGAGAAATTCGTGCCGAAAGGCGGGCCCTCGGGCGGAGACGGCGGCCGTGGCGGGGATCTCTACGTGCAAGCCGTGCGTGACGTGCACATACTCTCGCAATACAAGGCGAAGAAGAGTTTTTCCGCCGGGCGAGGTGAGGATGGTGGCAAGAAGAGCCTGCACGGCAAGAACGGCGAGGATTTCTTTTTAAAATTACCGATCGGGTCTGTAATTACGAACTTGGAAACGGACGAACAGTGGCATCTCGTTGAAGAAGGGCAGAAGATAATGCTACTCAAGGGCGGCTACGGAGGCTTTGGCAATGAACATTTCAAAAGTTCCACGAATACCACCCCACTGGAGAGCCGGGAAGGCAAGGAAGGCGAGCAAGGCAATTTTTTGATTGAGCTCGAGCTTTTTGCCGATATTGGCCTGATCGGCTTGCCGAACGCAGGGAAATCATCGCTCTTAAATGCCTTGACCAATGCGGAGGCGAAAGTGGGGGACTATGCTTTCACTACGCTTGACCCGAACCTCGGGGATTTTTATGGTTATATAATTGCGGATATTCCGGGGATCATCGAGGGCGCCTCGGAGGGCAAAGGGCTCGGGGTAAAATTCCTCCGCCACATCAAGCGCACCAAGATGCTTGCGCACCTTGTTTCTTTTGAAAATACGAACCAAATGAAAGCGTATAAAGAGATCAGAAAAGAATTAAAGAAATACGGCAAGGGGCTCGATGAAAAAGAAGAAATAATAATTCTGACCAAAACTGATATGGTAGACGATAAAAAGTTTATCGCTAAGAAAGTCGCGGAATTCAAAAAACTCAAGCGTGGCAAAAAAGTTTTTACTCTGTCCCTCTATGATGATAAAATGGTAAAAGATTTAGCTAAAGAATTGACTAAAATTTTAAGCCCAAAAAAGAAGCCAATCAAAACCAAGAAAAATAAAAAATAGTATAACCCCACTTGTTTACTAAACTCAACATATGTTAAAATAAGTAAACATTATGAAAAGAGGGCAACTAATTTATAAAATTCTAGATTTTATCGAAAATCGCACTATAGGAGCCGAAGATTTTGTAACATCTTTTCTCAAAGCTGGTTACGGCGCCAGTTTCAGTGGAATGGAATATCAACGAAACCTTTTAAGTAATAAAAGAATAGCCCATAAGAACAATCGCGATCAAAAGAGGCAAATGCAAATCTATGTTTCCAAACTAAAAAGTGATGGTTTAATTTCAAAAAATGCATCAAAAATATCTTTAACACCTAAGGGTAAGACAAAATTAGAAGTACTCAAAACAAAAAATTTAACCAATAAAGATTCTTATAATAAAGAAACCGGGAAAAATATGATTATCGTCAGCTATGACTTACCAGTTGCTTTTAATAGAGAGAGAAATATTCTAAGGGATATTTTACGAATGCTCGGGTTTCGGCTCATTCATAAAAGTGTTTGGATAGGGAAGGTGAAGTTACCGAAGCAGTTTATTGAAGCTCTGAACAAAATGGACATTTTAAAGTTTGTTGAAATTCTGGAAGTCACAAAAAACGGAAGCCTAAAAGAGATTATTTAATTGTTTACTAAAATTTACATATGTTCAAATTAGTAAACAATTGTAAAAAGTTATAATGTGTGGTAGAAAATAATACGGAGGCATCATGAAAAAGCCATGTCCGGTCTGCAAGTCCGACACCGAGCACAACGAGAAAGGGTGCGTTGTGTGTGATCGTCGTCGGCGGATCGATCGGAACCTCAAAAACTCGTTCCCGATCGGTCAGTGGAAGTACTTCCACCCGCGAATTCGGGTGTAGGCAACAAGTCAAAGGGGCGCCGCGTTTCGCGGTCGCCCCTTCTGAATTTATATAAATATGATAGAATCTTATCAAAATGGCAAATAAATATTACCCAACAATCGGACTCGAGGTGCATGCGGAGCTCTCGACGAATACAAAGATGTTTTGCGCGTGCAAGAATAATCCGGACGAGGAGCGGCCGAACGTAAACATCTGCCCCATATGCATGGCCCACCCCGGAGCATTGCCGGTAATAAACAAGAGGGCGGTGGAGAATGTGATCAAAGTGGGCCTGGCCTTGGGCGGCAACATTGCGGATTTTACGGAGTTTGACCGCAAGAATTATTTCTACCCGGACATTCCGAAAGGCTACCAGATTTCCCAGTATAAATTCCCGATAGTCTCGGGTGGGCATTTAGCGGGCTTCGACATTACCCGGGTGCACCTGGAGGAGGACACAGCGAACAACAAGCACCGCGACTCGTCGGACGTTGGACGTCCGGATTCCGGACGTCCAAC
>DATDVS010000007.1:0-2885 GCA_036517535.1 Minisyncoccota bacterium | reverse complement strand
TCCCCCGCACCAGGTAGGCCTGCTGGCGGATGTGCGAGACTATGGTGTCCCAACTCCATTTAATCTCTTTGAAAATTTCCACATCCGGCTCGAAGGTGACGATCGTGCCATGGAGCTTGGATGCGCCGATCTTTTTCACCGCGCCTTTCTTCTTGCCTTGGGAATATTCCTGGGCATATTTGCCACCATCACGATGCACCTCTACCCGGCAATAGATCGAAAGCGCATTCACCACGGAGGCGCCCACCCCGTGGAGGCCGCCGGAAACCTTGTACCCTTCCCCGCCGAATTTTCCTCCGGCATGGAGTGTGGTCATCACGGTTTCGAGGGCGGAGACTTTTGTCTTCTTATGAATGTCGACCGGAATACCCCGGCCATTGTCGGCGATACGGATACGATTGCCCGGGAGCATCACTACCTCAATGTCGTTGCAGAATCCACCCATCGCTTCATCCCTCGAGTTATCAAAAATCTCCCATATTAAATGATGAAGCCCTTCCGGGCCTGTGGTACCAATATACATGCCCGGACGCTTGCGGACGGGCTCCAGGCCCTCCAGAACGGAGATGTCCGAAGCGTCATAATGGTGCCCTCCTGAGGCACCATCTTTTGAGTCCTTTTCCTTTGCCATATATGGGTATTATAGCAAAAAACAAAGTAAAATGCTACACTATCCAAATGTCGAATTATGAGATTTCCTCCCCGGAAGAAGAGGTTATAAAAAAGGGCTTAGAGTCTAAAACGGATGCGCATTCTATGCGTCTAAAACGGTATCTGTCTATGCCTGACCTTTCTCGCACTCCCGGCAGCCCTTTAAGGGAAATAGTAGATAGGGCAAAGAGTGTAAAAAGTTTAGAGGGATTCGATGACATAAAAATTCCAGAAATAGTCCCTTCCAATATTCTTTTCGATCTTTTTAATATGCCTCCAGGCCATCCGGCTCGAAGCCCATCCGATACCTACTACGCGAACGAAAACAATGTGCTTCGAACTCACGACACAGTATTTTGGTATTATTACTTGAATCATCCGGAAATAAAAAAGAGGATTGCTAATAAAGAAATTCTGGGGGCAGTCTGTTACGGCAAAGTTTACCGCAAAGACGAAATTGATCGCAGCCATATGAATGTGTTTCATCAGTTCGGTGGGTGGCTGATTGCTCCTGATGAAAAGAAAACTATAACCCCAGAGGACCTAAAAAATGCCTTGACGGAAATCGCGACCAGTATTTTCGGCAAAACAAATTTCCGTTTTTATGAACACAATTTCCCATACACAGACCCTAGCTTTGAAATGGAAGCAGAAATCAACGGCAAGTGGGTGGAAATGCTTGGCTCCGGCATGGTACGCAAAAGCGTTTTAGAAAGTTTAGGACTAAAGGGCTACAACGGCTGGGCCTTCGGCTTTGGACTCGAAAGGCTGGCGATGGCCTCCATGGAGCTGCCTGATATTCGTCTACTTTGGTCAGAAGACCCTAGGGTCAAGAAACAATTAAGGCTCGGAGAGAAATTTGTCGAAGTGAGCAAGTATCCGCCGATTGTGCGCGACATTTCCTTTGTAGTTGAAAAAACTTTTATCCCAAATGATTACTTTGATTTCGTACGGGAACTCGCATCCGGGCTAGTAGAGCAAGTGGAACTGCTCGATAAATATGAAAACGCCGAGAAATTCGGCGAGGGCAAAATAAGCTATGCTTATCGCATAACATACAGATCACTAGACAGAACACTCACTTCAGAGGAAATAGACCAGGTGCACAAAAAATTGGAAGGTGAAACCGCCAAAATATTTAAGGCCACCGTTCGCTAAACCCAAAGAGCTTTCGCCAGTTCGCAATATTCACACACGGCACTGGCTTTGCCGTAGGAATTGAAATGGCACTCCCTATTTATCCATTCGCCTGACTTTACTAAATTATCATAATCTGCAATATCTTGCACTAGTAAATCAATATCTCCTGGGGTAATGACCCGATCATAAAAAGTTTCTTTTGGGTTCTTGGCTTCCAGGAATTCAAGTCTGCTCTCGCGCGCGTCAGTGGCCCACTTCGGATTATTGCGCAGTAGATATGAATACATAGCTAGCTGCCTTAAATTCCCGCTCATGCGGCCTTCGTCATCCAGCTTTTCTATATCACTCTTTTTCCTTAGACTCCCGGTTTTAAAATCTATGACTCTTACCTCTTTTTCGCCCCCGCCTGCTCCCAAACCATCGTGAGGGCGGGCAGGTAAATTTTCAATCAGGTCAATCTTGCCGTAAATTTTCAAATGCGGAAAACGCTTGTCGGTGGCCGATATTGATTCCTCGGTTTTGCGTGCCAGCTTTATTTCCGGCAGCCTATTCTTTACCCATAGCTGGAGGACATTTTCTATTTCCCTGCCTGCTCTGGCGCGAGCCTTGTCATCCCGTCTGCCTCTGGCCACCACTTCCCTTATTATCTCCCCCAATTCCGTGTCGCTCGGGGTTTTGGACATCTTTAGGATCTGGTCCACCACCGCATGCATCGCAATACCGAATTCCAAACTCTCCGCCGGTGGAGTCGGTAATTGAAGTAAATTCTGGAAATACCACTTCCACGCGCACTCGAAGAAATTATTCAAGAGCGAGGCGGAAACGTACCGCTCCGCATACTTGGCTTTTGTTAGTTTTTTTAATTCGGGTAAAGTATTTAATTTGGCTTTCCCGCCTGCATCGCCATGCGAAGCATTGCGGGCAGGTTGTTTAACGAATACCTCTTCCGGCAATTCCGTTATCACTCGAGCCAGGACTTGCTCGAACTCCCGGTGAGAATAGGTAGCATACGAGAGCGTGCAGAACCTCTTGGCGCGAGTTATAGCTACATATAGTTTACGCTTGATGGCATCCACATCCCGTTCTTCTACCCG
>DATDVS010000006.1:0-4527 GCA_036517535.1 Minisyncoccota bacterium | reverse complement strand
TATCTCTTTCTTTGTCTCTAATTTTTTGAAAGTTGTGAATTTTTCCATCTATTTCTATTACAAGTCCTAAGCTTGCGCAATAAAAATCAACGATAAAATGATCGAGTGGTTTTTGCCTAGTAAATTTAAATTTTTCTAGTTTCTTACTTTTTAGAATTTTATCCCAGAAAAGTTTTTCTACTGCTGTGGTTTCTTTTCTTAATTCTCTAGCACGAGAAACTAAATTTTTATCATATGGTATATATGGAACATTGTATTTTTGCATTTTATTCCTCCTTGATAAGGGAGGTTAGGAGGGTTGAATTTAGTATCTGTATTCTATTTCTCGTGTTTCAGGGCCAAATCTACAAGGACACGGGCTATTTTTTCCGCCGCGCCGGGCTTGCCGAAGATCTTGGCATTCTGTTTCATATTGTCGTAAAGCACCTGGTCACTCAACATCCTTTCGACTTCCGAGTATAAAATGTTCGCGGTCATATTCATCTCTTCCACCACGCTGCCCGCCCCTGCTCTGGCATAGCTGAACGCATTCTTTCGGGAATGATTCGCATTGGACTCCGTGAAAGGTATCAAGATGGAAGGCACACCCCAGGAGGCTATTTCAAAAAGGGTCGAGCCCGCTCGCGAGACGATAACGGTCGCCGCGCCGGCGGCCATTTTTAATTCCAATGAGTTTAGAAATGCCTGCGGTATGTATCGCGACTTGTTCTTGTTGCCTCCAAGCACGACATTTGCCTCGCCGGAAACAGTCTCGAAATTCCGGATGCCGGTCTGGTGAATAACTTGATACTTTTCGAGCAATCTAGGCAGCGCGTCGAGCACGGTATTGTTTATGAGTTCCGCACCCTGGGAACCTCCCAAGATCACAATGACCGGCGTATCGTTCTCAAACTTCCAATATTCGAGCGCCGTCTCCCTTCCTGCCGGCTTTTCGATTTCGCGCCTAATGGGCTGGCCGGTCCAAGCGGTACGGTCCTTCGGAAAATAGTCCGCGGCTTCGGGGAAAGACACGGCAATACGCTTGGCAAAATGTCCCGCCCATTTGTTCACGCGACCGGGAACGGAATCGGATTCGTGTATGACCACAGGTATGCGTAAAATGCGCGCAGCGAATACCGCCGGAAAAGAAGCATATCCGCCTTTGCCGAAAACAACGTCGGGATAAATGGAGAAAAGTTTCCATATGGCAGAAATTGTGCCGAAAAAAATCCTGAAAATGTCCGTGAAATTTTTGAAGGAAAAATATGTGCGCATTTTGCCGGAACCCACTTCCTCGTACATGAGCTCGTTTTGCGAAAGAAGCTCCCGGTCGTAGGGACTGTCGGAAACATAGTATAGCTTTGCGCCGACAATGTGCTCGCGGTCTATTATCTCATTTACCCCCTCCGCCACTGCGATAATCGGGTAAAAATGTCCGCCTGTTCCTCCGCCCGTGAATACTATTTTCATACCTTTTTTTGATATTTAGATACGTGCAGCACGATGCCCACCGCCGCCATGAATATCATGAGTGAAGTCCCTCCCTGGCTCATGAACACGAGCGGCACTCCGGTCAACGGGAAAACCCCTGTCACCGAAGCGATATGCATAAATGACTGCACAGTAATGAGTATAACAATTCCGGAAACTAAAAGTCCACTGAAATAATCCGGGGCGCGGTTGGCAATACGGAACCCGCGCAGGAGGAAAAGAAGGTAAAGCACTATGGCGGAAAGCGCCCCAGCGAAGCCAAGCTCTTCGCCCAGAACCGCAAAGATAGAGTCTCCCTGCGGCTCCGGCAGGTAGCTGAATTTTTGCACGCTCTGCCCGAAACCCCGCCCGAATACGCCGCCGCTCCCGAGCGCGATGAGAGATTGCTGTATCTGATAGGATGCGCCCTGGGAATCCTGCGCGGGATTGATGAAGGTTTTCACTCTGGCCTGGAGATACGGCGTAAAGTAAACCAGGGTGCCCAGAAGCACCGAGAGTATCAGCCCCGCGCCGAAAAGATATTTCCACGGCACCCCGGAAATAAAAAGCATGGAAAGGCCCGTCACCGCAATCAAGATAAAGCTTTTGGTGTCGGGCTGTTTGAAAAGTATGAGCGCAATGACCGCAAGCATTATACCGAACGGCAAGATACCCCACTTCCAGCTTTCTACACGGCTTTTGGCCCAAGCAAGCCAAGAAGCGAAATAAATTACGAAACCAAATTTTAGGAGTTCCACCGGCTGGAAATTGCTAAATCCGAGGTCGAGCCACCGGCGCGCCCCGCCATGGCTCCAGCCGAGCGAAGGCACAAAAACCAGTGCGGTTAAAATGATAGAGCCGAGAAATATCAGCAAGGAATATTTGCGCCAAAATTTATAATTTATCTTGTAGCAGACGTAGAGAGCCACGAGGCCCAAGCCCAGGCCCAAGCCGAGCTGGCTCCAGAGCACGGCGTAAAAAGTGTCGGCGTTTTTTGCGAGTACTCCGAGCGACGCGGAAATAAACACCGCTACTCCGAGCCCGAGCAACAGGAGCACGACCACCAGAAAAAATTTATCCGCTTTTTTATCCCGCATTCGAATTTCAGCGGCTCACAATGGCCAGAATTACGCCAATAATCGCGAAAATGACCGAGAACACCCAGAAGCGCATGGTCACCTTATATGACGACCAGCCGATAGCCTCCAGGTGGTGGTGCAACGGTGCAAGCTTGAAAATTTTTTTGCCCCCGCGCAGTTTTTTGGAAAAAATTTGGAGAATAACGGATGCGGAAGTGATGACCAGGGGCAACGCAACCACAGGCAGTATGAGTACGGAGTCCGTGAGAAACGCGAGTGTAGCGAGGGTGATGGTGAGCCCCATGATACCCGTCTCTCCCATATAGAACCTCGCCGGCGGAATGTTGAACCAAAGGAATGCCAGGATTGTGCCGGTAATAACGCCGGAAAAGGCCGCGAGGTCGATCTGGTTATTGGCAAAAGCAATCATGGCGTACGCTCCAAAGATAGACGCGAGCACTCCGCCGGAAAGCCCGTCAATGCCGTCTATCACTCCCCCGGAAAAAGTGGCCAGCGCGACCAGAATGAAAGCCGGCACAATCCAAATTCCCAAATACCATATTTCGCCAAACGGTATATGGATGCTGTCCATGCCCAGTTTGATGAAAAACCAAGTGCCGATGCCGAGCGACACGAATCCGATTAGAAATGCCTTCCATTTGCGCCAAGATGCGTCATCCCGGGCCAGGGCGCTATGGCCATATATCTGTATCAGGTCATCCCAGAGTCCTATGAGAGAACCAAGAAGGAGCGTGCAGAAAGGTATGAGGGTCTGATTTCGGCTCAAGAAATTCATTTTTTCCGCAGTAGCTCCCGGAAATACCATCGGCAAAAAGTAAAAAATGAGCGTGGTGAGAAGAACCGATACCCAGATTATAACGCCCCCGGGACGGGGGGTGTTAAGCTCGCTAGCTTCGTTGTGTATACGGACAAAATCCGGAGACATCGCAATGCCGTTCCTGGAATATTTCTTCCACATCCTGTATTTATAAAAAAAATGCGTAGCCGCGGGAGTGAGAAATAGCGCAATAAAAAACGCCGCCGCGGTCGGAATGGAGATTTTTACCAGGTTCAAAAGCATAGATATATCATATCATTTTAGCAGTTTTTAATAAATATCCAACAAGTTCTATAGAAAATGATTCAGTAGCTCAGACATGGTAAAACCTTTAAATTCACCATCTGCAAATCGCATGTTGTCGCGGAACTGGTCATGGCGAATATTATGCAATACTACTTCTCTCCGCTTGATTCTTCTGTATATGGCTATAAATTTTAGGAGACATCTAAATACATTTGCAAAGCGATCACTTGTAGAATATATATCAATAAAATCTATTGATATTGGCCGCGGAGTGTATACTCCGGAAAGAGATACAATCTTGGTGATGTTTGATGTATGCTTGGTGGCCTTGATGGCGATCTGGGTACCCAGACTCGTTGATATAATTTTAACCGGTCCTTTGTCTTTTACAAACAGAGCGAGCCTGCGTGCAGTTCGATTTACCACATGGGGCCATATTTGGCCGGACCAATCGAAATAAGTTATCTCTCGCTTGCCATTTTCTATCAGCTTGAGCCATTTCTCATGCTCTTTTTCATAGAAAGGAACTACATTAAATATTTTATAAAATAATAAAATTAATTTCTGGACCCATTGTATGTTTGATCTTAAGTAACTTGCCCCTTCAATAATTATAATCTTTTCTTTCATTATTTATTTTAACATTTTTAATAAACCTCCGCTTGATAACACTTTTCGCAATACACAATCTCTGGTCTGTCTGGAGCATAGCTCGTCTCAAATTCCACTTCGCACAACGCTCCCCCGTGAAAATGATTTTTTTTGTCGCACATGCATGAGCGATGCCAAAGCTTGAATGGATTACTTTTTTCTATTCTTGCTTTATGGCGACAGTGAAAACACCTTCTCGGAACAGGGATTTTCATTTTTCGGTAAAAACCAAGCTCGTTTTGAATGATTTTATAATTCCTTTTG
>DATDVS010000005.1:0-62156 GCA_036517535.1 Minisyncoccota bacterium | reverse complement strand
TCGGGCAAGACCACTACGCTCTACACCATGCTCGATATTTTGAACAAGCCGGAAGTCAATATTTCCACCGTGGAGGACCCGATCGAATACCAGATGCCCCGGGTGAACCAGACGCAGGTAAAGCCGGAGATAGGTTTGAGTTTCGCAAACGGATTACGTTCGCTCTTGCGCCAGGACCCGGACATCGTGATGGTGGGGGAGATCCGCGACGGGGAAACGGCGGGGCTGGCGATCAATGCATCGCTTACCGGGCACCTGGTACTCTCCACCATTCATACCAACTCCGCGGCCGGGGCCATCCCCCGACTCATCGACATGGGCGTAGAACCATTTTTGATAATTTCTACCGTGAAAACCGTGATTGCCCAGAGGCTGGTAAGAAAACTTCTGCCCAATAAAGAGAAATATCTGCTTTCGCCGACAGAAATAAAAAACTTGGGCAAAATCGTCGACCTGGATCGCGTGCTCGTCCTGCTTAAGAATGAAAAGATCGTAGGAGAAAAAGATACATGGGAGACGATCCATTTTTTCAGGCCAGTAAAGTCCGCAGAATCCCCGGACGGATACTCGAGCCGCACCGGTATGCATGAAGTTTTGAAAGTCACTTCCACTATCAAGGAAATGATCATCGCTGGAAAATCACAGGATGAGATTGAGGAGCAGGCGAAGAAGGAGGGCATGATGACGATGCTCGAAGACGGAGTTTTCCAGGCGGTGCTCGGAGTGACGACCCTGGAAGAGGTCTTCCGGGTGGTATCGGAATAACCCATGCTTTATTCTTATATAGCAAAACCAAAGAACGGAGAGATCTTAAGGGGACAAGCCGAAGCCACCGACCGCTTTACCCTAGCTCGCGAGCTTCGTAGCCGCGGCAACTCGCCTATATCCATAAGCGAAAAGGGTAAAAGCGGGATCGATATAGATTCGCTATTTTCCCGTTTCTTTTCAAAAATAAATACCACAGAGCTGATAATTTTCACCAACAACCTTTCCGGCATGATCAAGGCCGGGCTTTCCCTCTACCGCGCGCTACTCGTGCTCCAAAAACAAACCAAGAAATCCCAGATGAGCAAAATTTTAACCGCCCTCGGAGCGGAAATAAATTCCGGGGGCACCTTGTCCTCCGGCCTGGCTAAGTTCCCGGATGTTTTTTCAAAACTTTTTGTTTCAATGACCCGGGCGGGCGAGGAGTCCGGCAATTTAGCCGGAGCGCTGTCCGATATCGGGATAAGCCTGGAGAAATCCAATTCTCTGAACAAGAAAATACGAGGAGCGCTTATTTACCCGGGAGTAATCCTCTCCGCGATGGTGCTGGTGGGGGTGCTGATGTTCGCTTTTGTGGTGCCGACCCTTGCCAACACATTCAAGGAGCTCGGAGTAGCTTTGCCTGTCTCCACCCGGGTGATCATCGCCATGGGAAACTTTTTTTCCAATAACCTCATCATTACTTTCGTCTTGCTGATCGGCTTGGCCTTTGGGCTGGTGGCCCTTTTCCGGGCCAAATTTATGAGCAAATACATCGATTTCGTGGTTCTTAGAATACCGGTGATAGGCAATATTGCCAGGGAATTGAATACCGCCCGCACTACCCGGACGATGGCTTCGCTTTTGCTTGCCGGAGTATCGATTACCCGGGCCGTGGAAATTACCGGCGAGGTGGTGCAGAACGTTTACTATAAACAGGTTCTCCTAGATTCGAAAAAGGCGGTGGAGCGGGGCGCGCCCTTTTCCCAGGCCTTTGTCGATAATCCGAATCTCTATCCGGTGATGATGTCCGAGATGATCGAAGTGGGGGAGGAAACGGGCAAGCTCTCCGACATGCTGCTCGAAGTCGCGCTGTTCTACGAAGCGGAGATTGAAAACAAGACCCGAAATCTCTCGACCATCATCGAGCCGTTCCTGATGATTATTATCGGCGGCGGAGTCGGCTTCTTCGCCATCTCCATGATCTCTCCGCTGTACTCCATCCTCAACAATATAAATTAGCCACGCTACCCTCAAATCCATCCTGTCAAAGTGTCTCTTTGACACGGGCATCCTCTGGTTGCTAGGCCAAGTAATTGACAGCTTCTCTATACCTGCGAGGCCTTGCCTCGCAGGTGGTCTGCCGTTAGGGAATCTGACTTCGCAGCTTAGTGATATAATTAAGAAGTGAATTTTTACCGTAAAGGATTCTCGCTCATAGAGGTGCTCATAGTAATTGCGGTTCTTGCTGTCATCGCGACGGTTGTGCTGCCACAATTTTCGAAAGTTCGGGAAAATCAGGTATTAAAGAGCGGGGTGGAGGATATTTTATCTTCCCTAGATAAAGCGCGGGCCAATACGCTCTCGTCTCTCCATTCTTCTTCTTACGGCGTGCATTTTGAAGCCGGCCAAATTGTAATTTTTAAGGGCACTTCTTATTCCTCCGGAGACTCAAATAATGAAACCGTGAGCATCGTATCTCCCGCCTCGATTACGAGCGGCAACTTTGATGTATATTTTAACCGCCTGACCGGAGCACCCTCGAATACTGGCGCCATAACCATCACTACTCCGAATTATTCCAAAACCATTACCATCTCCGCCACCGGGGTAGCCAGTTCAAATTAATCCGCCGAAATTTTTCACAATACCAAAAAAATGAAAAAACGTATATTTTTAAAAAAATTTAGGCGGATGAACAAAGGCTTCATGTTGGTCGAGGTTCTGATAGTCACAGCAATAATTACGGTGGCGATTTTGGCCGCGATGGCCGTCTCGCAAAAGTCGATTTACGTGTCGCGCCAAGCATTTCATGCCACCCAAGCGGCGTTCCTTCTGGAGGAAGGAGCCGAGGCAGTGCGAATCCTGCGCGACAACGGCTGGAGCAATATTTCCAATTTAAATACGGCCACGACTTATTATCCGGAGTTTTCAGGCGGAACATGGACCCTATCCGTCACGGCATCCACTGTCGGAATTTTTACTCGGACGGTCAATGTGGCCGATGTAAACCGTGATGATTCGACGGGCGACATCGCAAGTGCAGGCACCGATGATCCGGGCACCAAGTTGTTCACCATTACCGTATCGTGGCCGGAAGGCGGAACCACGATCACGCGGACTCTGCCGTTTTACATAATGGATATATTCAGTTAATTTTCAATTCTCAATTTACAATTTAACAAATGCAAATTCCAAAATTAAAAACTGAAAATTCCAAACAAGGCTACGGTGTGGTGGAGCTTATTTTTTATATTTCTATCTTTGCGGTTGTAACCCTCGTAGTGATAAATGCGATGATCACTATGACCAAGGCCTTCCGGGAAACCAGTATCCAAAGCGAGTTGATGCAATCCGGCGGCGTGATGGAGAGGATCGTCAGGGAGGCGAGGGGGGCATCGAGCATAGCTTCCATTGGCGCGAGCTCCCTTAAGGTCAATACCACCGACAGCGAAGGTGCGCCAAAAACGGTTGAGTTTTCATTATCCGGCGGCGATGTGCAACTGCTCGAGAACAACGCGCTGATCGGCAATTTAAATTCGCCGAATATCACTGTTTCGGCGCTTTCTTTCACCCAGATCACGACGGCGAAAGGCGTAGCGGTCAAAATATCGATGACACTCCGTGCGGAGGAGGACACCCTGACTCGGAGCTATGATTTTTATGATACGGTAGTATTGAGAGGAGGTTATTAATAGTTGTAAAGTTCATAAAGTAGAAAGTTATAAAGTGAGAATGAAAAAAGAAATAAAACGCAAAATTAATAATCAGTCAGGGGCGGCGATGATGATAGCGGTGATCTTTTTCCTGTTCATTTCGCTTGCCATCATCTCCGGACTGGTGTCGCCATCAATTCGCGAATTCAAAAACGCCAATCAGAATTTAAATTCCAAAAAATCTTACTTTCTGGCGGAGTCCGGCAGCGAAGATGCGGTGTATCGCATCTTGACCGGCAAGAGTATCGGCACCAGTGAAACTATAGTCTTAGACTTCAATTCGGCCACCACCAGCATCACCTCGATCAGTGGCAGCCAAAAAGAGATTGTTTCGCTCGGCGAAGTGAGGAGCAACCACCGGAAGACATTTCTTACTTTGACGGAGGGGGAGGGGGTCGTATTTAAATACGGGTCGCAGGCGGGGCAGGGAGGAATCGTCTTTCATAACAATTCCTATTTAGATGGCTCGTTCTACTCGAATGGCGACATCATAGGCTCGAACGGCGCCTATATCACCGGGGATGCGTTCGTAGCCGGTAGCTCTGGATCAATCTCGAATATGCGGGTGGGTTATGGTGGTACTGGTGATGCGCGGGCTCACACGGTCACTGGCTCTACCATCACCGGCGCTCTTTATTGCCAGACGGGTTCAGGCAACAATAAATCTTGCAACACTTCCCAAGCCGATCCGGAGGATGAAGATATGCCGATAACCGACGAAGAGATATCCGAATGGAAAAACGATGCATCTTCCGGAGGTACCACGAGTGGCAATGTAACTATTTCTTCGCCGACCACCCTGGGCCCGAGGAAAATCGCCGGAAATTTGACCGTGAATGACACCCTGACTGTGGCTGGTACGCTTTATGTCACCGGTAATATAACTATCAGCGATACGGTGAGGCTGGCTACTTCTTATGGCGCAACCTCGGCCATAATAATCGCGGACGGATACATCATCATTAATGGAGGCGTGGATTTCGAAGATTCCGGTACGACGGGCAGCTATATTATGCTCCTCTCCGAGAGCAGCTGCGATGAGAGCATGTCCGGCGACCCCTGTAACGGACGCAACGCTATAGAAGTGAACAATAATTCGAGCATCTCCATCGTAAATGCCCAAAAGGGGACCATATATTTCAAGAACAACGCTGGCGTAAAGGAAGTGGTGGCCAATAAGATAGAATTGAAAAACAATGTAGGCGTGGAGTATGGCTCCGGCATCATTAATGTGAATTTCACCAGCGGGCCGGGAGGGGGGTGGATTCTAGGTACATGGAAGGAAACAGAGTAATTGTGCTAAAATACCTTCAATGACAAAAAGAATCATAATCGGCAACTGGAAAATGAACCCCGTTACCTTCAAAGACGCGGAGAGATTGTTTAGTAGTGTTGCTAAATCCCTTTTGCGGATTAAAAAAGCCGGTATCGTAGTATGCCCCCCGTTCGTATATCTGGCAAATCTGAAAAAACTATCCAGGAAAATAGAACTGGGTGCCCAGGATGCTTTCTATGAAGAGGCGGGAGCATATACCGGAGAAATTTCCTCCGCCATGCTTTACGACCTCGGAGCAAGGTATGTAATTTTAGGCCATTCGGAGCGGAGAGCTCTCGGTGAGGGCAACATGGAAGTAAATCGCAAAGTAAAAAGAGCCCTCAACGCGGGACTTGTGCCGATAGTCTGCGTGGGGGAGAAGGAAAGGGACGAGAAACACAATTACCTTCATTTTGTAAAAACACAAATCGAAACGGCCCTCGCCGGAGTATCGAAAAATTTTATTTCCAAAATAATAATCGCCTATGAGCCCGTGTGGGCCATAGGCAAGAACGCAATGCGCGAGGCGACAGCCGAGGAATTCTTGGAAATGAGTATCTTCATCCAGAAAACGCTGAGCGATAAATTCGGCGTAGGGAATGTTTCAAAGACCAGGATACTTTATGGAGGCTCGGTCAACCCGAAAAATTCCGCAGATTTTTTGAAAACCGGCGAAGCGGATGGATTCTTGGTTGGGCGGGATAGCTTGGACGCTAAAAAATTTGTAGAAATTATAAAAATATGCGAAGCATTAAAGGGTTAAGAAATATAAAAGGTAAAAAAGTTTTGGTCCGGGTGGATTTCAATGTGCCGGTCAAAGATGGCAAGGTGGAGGATGATTTTCGCATAAAAAAGGCTCTACCGACTATCGAATTTTTAACAACGAAGGGGGCAAAAATAATACTCATCACTCATTTGGGCAAGGGGGGAGATACTTTGGCGCCGGTTGCGAAATCTTTAAATAAATTTATCAAAGCGGAGTTCACGGGTGAGATACTAGGCCCGAAGAGCACACAGGCCGTAGCGAATATGCAGGACGGAGAGGTGGTACTGCTCGAGAATTTGCGCAATGACAAAGGCGAGAAGGAATGCAGTCAGTTTTTTGCCATGAATTTGGCAAAGCTCGCTGATATTTATGTAAACGAAGCTTTTCCGGTGGACCATCGGCAGGATGCCTCACTTGTTTTATTGCCGAAGCTCATACCGGCCTATGCCGGGCTCCAGCTCGAGAAAGAAGTAAAAAATCTATCCAAAGTTTTCGATAAGCCCAAGCACCCATTCTTGTTTATTCTGGGTGGAGCGAAATTCTCCACCAAGCTACCCCTGATAGAAAAATATTTAAAGCTCGCCGATCATGTTTTTATCGGCGGAGCGCTCTTGAACGACCTCCTGAAAGCCAAAGGCTATGAAGTGGGCCGGTCGCTCCTCTCCGACGAGAACTTTGGGATTGAGAAAATTATCGGCAATAAGAAAATTATCGTGCCGGCGGATGTGGTGGTGGAGGATAAATCTGGGAAATTGCTTGCTAAAAAAATAGATGAAGTGGAAAAGAACGATTACATCCTTGATATCGGACAGGAATCCATCCAAGCTCTCGAACCATACATACAAAAATCGAAACTGATACTTTGGAACGGGCCGCTCGGCAAGTATGAAGCAGGTGGCGGAGGGGCAACCAAGGAGATTTTAAAAATGGTGGCTGGCTCCAAGGCCGAGAGCATAATAGGCGGGGGAGATACAGTAGCGCTCATTTCCGAAATGAAAATGGAGGACAAATTTTCCTTTGTTTCTACCGGCGGCGGGGCCACTCTTGAGTTCCTAGACAAAGGCACCCTGCCGGCTATCCAAGCGCTTGGATGATCTTTGCGGCATTTCCGGCGAAATCTGTTTTACCTTCTTCAATCTCCGGCCAGATCCATATATGTGCATGCGGCACTTGTTCGCCATATACTTGTGAGCGCACTATTTCAACCCCGAATGCCTTTTTTTGCGCCAGGGCAATCTTTCTGACGATTTCGAAATATTCCCCCGCTTCCGGCACGTCCCACACCCAGCGGTAGTGCTTTTTCGGTATTACTTGGGTGTGGCCTGCGCCCAGCGGGCTAATGTCCAGAAATGCCAAAAAATCATCGTTTTCATAGATTCTAGTCGAGGGCACTTCACCCTTCACGATTTTACAAAAAATACAGTTTTCCATGTATAATATTATAGCAAATGATTGCAAACGAGCTATTAGACACGCTTTTAGAGAAAAGAGGCATAAAAAACCGGGATGTTTTTTTAAATCCCCACTATGAGCGGGATTTTCATGACCCGTTTCTTCTTGGGGATATGAAAAAGGCCTGTGAACGAATCCTTGAAGCTATAGAAAAAAAAGAGAAAATTGTTATCTATGCCGACTACGACTGCGACGGCATACCCGGCGCAGTTATGCTTTCGGATCTTTTCAAAAAAATCGGCTACAAAAATTACGAAGTATATATTCCCCAAAGAAATTCCGAAGGCTACGGGCTCAATATCGAGGCAATCAAGCAATTCATTAATCAGAAAGTGGGGCTTCTGATAACCGTAGACCTTGGCATCAGCGCCGTGGAGGAGGTAAAACTCGCAGAAAAAAATGGGGTAAACATAATCATAACTGACCACCATATTCCTCCTGCCACCTTACCGCCCGCTTTTGCAATTTTAAATCCGAAAGTGGCAAAAAATGGAATAAGCTATCCGGAGAAGATGCTCTGCGGAGCGGGGGTGGTATTTAAATTGATTCAGGCGTTAGTGAAGGATCGGGCAGACAAGCCGGTGGGCTGGGAAAAATGGCTTCTTGATATGGCAGGGCTCGCCACCCTATCTGACCGGGTGCCGCTCCTGGGCGAGAATCGGGCCATCGCGCACTTCGGCATGAAAGTCATGCGCAAATCTCCGCGGCCGGGCCTGCAGAAAATGCTGGCCAAGATGAATATTGACCAGCAGTACCTCTCCGAAGACGACATCGGCTTCATGCTTGCCCCGCGGCTCAACGCCGCCTCGCGCATGGATGACCCGATGCGCGCTTTTGAGATACTCTCGACCACAGACGAAGTACAGGCGGGGATCCTGGCGGACCATTTATCGAAAATAAATGATGAGCGGAAAACTCTGGTGGCGAGCATCATGCGCGAAGCCAATAAAAAATTGGGAAAAAGGGAAAGTGAAAAGAATGTGATAGTAATAGGCAACAACCAGTGGCGGGTAGGAGTGCTCGGGCTCGTGGCCGGGAAAATCTCGGACACTTACCAGAAGCCCGTCTTCGTCTGGGGCAAAGACGAGAACGACTGTATCAAGGGCTCCTGCCGGTCTGACGGCTCGGTGTCGGTGGTAGAGCTCATGGGGGCGACGGGGGATTCATTTTTAGACTTCGGCGGGCATGAACTTGCGGGCGGGTTTACCCTGGTGGCCGAGAAAGTGCATTTTTTGGAGGAGATTCTATCAGAATCTTTTGAGAAATTGAATAAAAGGTCGGACCTTAAAAATCCCCAAGGTCCGACCTTGAAGCATGATTTAAAATTATCTCTCGCCGATGTAAACATGAAACATTGGAAGGAAATTGAAAAGTTAGCCCCCTTCGGCATGGATAACCCGAAGCCGGTCTTCCTGTTTGAAGGCGTGAAGGTGGAGAAAGTGAAAAAGTTCGGCAAGAATGGGTCAGGCGAGCATTTGGAAATTATTTTTTCTGACCCTAGCCAGAAGAAAGCGGTGGCAGTTTCTTTTTTCTCCGGATTGGATTCTTTCAAGATACCCCTGGAAGAAAATAAAAAAGTAAATTTGCTTGCGACCTTCGATTTGTCCAGATTTCGGGGTCGCGAGGAGCTTCGCCTGCGAGTAATTGATATAATGTAAACGCATGAAAATCACTATTTACACCGATGGGGCGGCGAAGGGCAACCCAGGGAGAGCGGGCTGGGGGGCCGTCATTATCTTTGGCGATAATGACAAGTTAAAAGTTCGTAAAGTTATAAAGTTGAAAGTATTAGAAATTGGTGGTTTTTCGTCACACGCTACGAATAACATAATGGAGCTCACGGCGCCGATTAAAGCCTTGAAATATATTCTAGCTAGGCAAGACCTAGCTAAGAGTAACATAGAAATTATTTCGGATTCAAAGTATGTGATTTTAGGAATCACTGAATGGATAGGGAATTGGGTGAAGAATAACTGGCGCAATGCCCAGAAGAAGCCGGTGATGAATCGCGAGCTCTGGGAAGAGCTCTACGAGTTGAACCAGGAGCTAAAGCCAAAGTGGGCCTACGTGAAAGGCCATCATGAAGACAAATACAACCACCGCGCGGATTTAATTGCTACCAGTTTTGCGGAGGGAGAGCCAGTAAAGCTAGAAAATGCAGGGTAGGATTTTATATTCTATTTGTTTCGGATTCTTGGCGGGAGTGCTTTTGCGCTCTTTTGTTTTTATAAATTGGTACGTGATATGGTTGCTGACGATCGTTGGGTTTTGTGTGATGCTGGTGTTTCTACTGGATAGAAATAATTGGGGGATTGTTGGAAGTGTTTTTGTATTGGCGTTTTCGCTGGGAATGTTTAGGTTCGCTATAGTCGATATACCCGCGCCGATAAATGTTTCCAACTCAGGAATTATCGTGGATGCGCCGGATATTCGTGAAAACAATCAAAAGCTGACGGTGCTTTTGGCTCCTCAAGGTCTGGCCTTGGACTCCCTTAAGGCCAGACCTTTTTCCGCCAAGATTTTAATTACCACTGATTTCGAAAATAGCTACAAATACGGCGATGAGGTGAGTTTCAACGGGGAAATAGAAAAACCAGAGAACTTCATCACCGATCAGGGCAAGGAGTTTGATTATATAAATTATTTAAGGAAGGACGGAATTTATTATATTTCCAGCTATCCGGACATCAAGGTTGTTTCGATCGGCCACGGGAATTTTATAAAGAATACCCTGTTTTCTGTAAAAGAAAAGTTCTTAGAAAAGGTGAATAGTTTTATCCCAAACCCAGAGAATTTACTGATGGCTGGCCTCATCTTGGGAGAGAAGTCGGCATTTAGCGAGGATCTGCGGCAAAAATTCGTGGATACGGGCACGATCCACATAGTAGCGCTTTCCGGCTACAATGTGACCATAGTGGCTGAGTGGATTATGAAGCTGTTTACATTTTTACCGTTCTATTTTGGAATCGGAGCGGGGATACTGGCGATTTTACTTTTTGTTCTGATGACTGGCGCAAGCTCCACCGCCATCCGGGCTGGCATCATGGCCTCACTCGCGCTCTTGGCCCGCGCGACGGGCAGGAATTATGATGTCGCGCGGGCACTGATACTCGCTGCCATTATCATGGTGCTCATCAATCCATTTATTTTGGTTTACGATGTGTCTTTCCAGCTCTCTTTTATTGCGACCATTGCAGTGATCTTCCTCTCGCCTCGGATCGAAAAACATTTTATGTGGATTACGGATAAATTTAAGCTGCGCGACATAGCGAGCGTCACCACTGCGGCTTACATTCTGGTCGCGCCATTTATTCTCTACAAAATGGGTACCCTATCCCTGGTTGCTTTGCCGGCAAATGTTTTAATTTTACCCTTTATTCCCTGGACGATGCTTTTTGGTTTTCTCACTGGCTTCGCTGGGCTTATCTATCATTGGCTCGCCGTGCCGTTCGGCTACCTTTCTTATATATTCTTAAACTACGAGCTAAAAGTCATAGATTTCTTCGCAAATATTCCTCTGGCCTCCATTCAACTCCCTCATTTTCCGCTGATTCTGACTATTCTAATTTACATCTATTTTACGCATAGACTTTTCGGGAGGACTATCAAACAATTCTTTACTGAGCCGCTTTAAAATTCTCCTCTATCACGTCCCAGTTTAGATTCTCGAAAAATGCTTCTACATATTTTTTCTTCTCCGAGGTCGGGTAGTCATATACATACGCATGTTCCCACATGTCGAGCGCGAGGATTATTTTACAAGTTGCGAGCTGTCCTAGATGCTGTTCATCTACCCATGCATTCAAAAGTCTTTTGGTTTGCGGATCATAGTAGAGCATTGCCCAGCCGATGCCACGGGTCATGGCGAGAGTTTTAAAACCCGCTATGGCAACTTCGAGCGAGGGAGCTTGTTTTTCAATCACCGCCTTGAATTGCGAGCCCTCCGGCAATGGCCTTGCCCCGCCTTCGAGGGATTTGAAATAATATTCGTGATTGCGCATACCATTAAACTCGAAACTAAATCTGCGCTGGATCTCGCTTACGACGTATGGTGCAAAAGTGTCCTCTTTTGCGTAGCCCTCGTATTCAGGAATTTTCTCTAAAATAAGACTCGTATTTTTCACATACCCCGCATAGAGTTTCAGATGTTCCTCGATGTTTTTCTGGGAGATACCCTTGAGCTCCGGAATATTAAATTTTAACTCTGTAAATTTTTCCATTATACTATTATAGCATGCTTCCTTTGGTCAAAAAATATTGGTTGCTTTGCGGTACTTTTGCCCTTTTATTTTTGGCTGTATTTCTAGTTAATCTGGATTATAAAAATTCTCACAAGGGGCTGACTTTTGCCATGCTGGATGTGGGCCAAGGCGACGGGCTTTTCATCGAATCTCCGACCGGAACCCAAATAATGTTTGACGCCGGATCAGCGCATAAAGTTCTAGGGCCCCTTTCGCGAGTGATGCCTTTCTATGATAAAGAAATTGATGCGATTGTGATTACTAACCCCGACGCGGACCACATCGGTGGATTCCTCGACATACTGAAGTCATATAAAGTGGGGCTAGTACTCGAGCCTGGAACTATAAATGACTCGAAAACATTCCAGAATTTGAAAAGTGAAATCAAAAAGCAAAAAATCCCCGACATCTTGGCGAAAAAGGGAATGCGGCTTCACTTGGGCGGAGGGGCCGTGATCGAAATTTTGTTTCCGGACCGTGATGTGTCGCTCTGGGATGCTAACGATGGCTCAATAATTGCACGACTTAGTTATGGTGATACGTCAGTAATGCTTACTGGTGATGCTACCAAGAAGACAGAAGAAATAATTTTAAAAAATAATTCAAAATCAAAACTTGCGAGCACGATTTTGAAAGTCGGGCATCATGGGTCGCGTACTTCAACCTCCGATGAATTCGTAAAAGCTGTGGCACCCGAGTACGCCCTCATTTCCGACGGCAAGAGCAATAATTATGGGCATCCGCATAGGGAAACTCTCGATATATTGGGTAAAATAGGGGCTAAGATTCTCCGCACCGATTTATCCGGAACCGTGATTGTTAAGTCAGATGGGTCTGTGTTAAGATGGCAATATGCGAGATAAAAAAGTGGAAAAGCTGATCACCGGCGAGGAAAAGCGCCAACGCGAGGGGCTCGAGCTCATTCCCTCGGAAAACTACGTGTCGCAGGACGTCCTAGCCGCCAACGGCTCCGTATTTACCAACAAATACTCCGAAGGCTACCCCGGCCGCCGCTACTACGGCGGACAGGATTTTACCGACCAAGTGGAAACTTTGGCGATAGAACGCGCCAAGAAGCTTTTTAATTGCAAATTTGCAAACGTCCAGCCGCATTCGGGTGCGCCGGCAAACCTAGCTGTCTACGCTGCGCTTCTCCAGCCGGGGGATACGGTGCTTGGTATGGACCTCTCGCATGGAGGGCATCTGACTCACGGACACCCGATGACCTTGCCGGCTAAAATCTACAAATTTGTCACCTACAAAATGAAAAATCCGGACACGGGAGAGATTGATTATGCAGATATGCGAAGAGTAGCCCTAGAGCACAAACCAAAATTAATTATTGCCGGCTTTTCCGCATATCCGCGTACTTTGGATTATAAAAAATTCGTATCGATTGCCAAGGAAGTGGGAGCGATTACGATGGCGGACATGGCACACATCGCTGGACTGATTGCCGCTGGAGCGCTCCGCAATCCATTTGATGATGGATTTGATATTATCACTTCGACCACGCACAAAACACTCCGCGGGCCTCGCGGCGGAATAATTTTAACCCGCGAGAGCGAGGAAATCGCTAAAAAAATAGATAAATCAATTTTCCCCGGCATCCAAGGCGGACCGCATATGCATACTATCGCAGCGAAGGCCGTTGCTTTCGGCGAAGCCATGACCCCAAAGTACAAGCAGTATGCGAAACAAATTCTAAAGAATGCCAAGGCTATGGCTGAAGTTCTAAAAAAGAACAAAGTTCGCATGATCGGCGGAGGCACCGACAATCACCTTATTTTAGCCGATGTTTTCGGATCTCTCGGAGTTACCGGCAAGGAAGCACAGACGGTGCTCGACGAAGTAGGGATTACTTTAAATATGAATTCAATCGCGGGGGATACCAGAAAGCCTCTAGATCCTTCTGGAATCCGTTTCGGTACGCCAGCGATCACTACGCGAGGATTCAAAGAAAAAGAATGCAAGCGGGTGGCGGAGCTAATGATCAAAGTGCTCAAAAATAAAGATAATAAAAAAATAAAAGACTCCGTACATAAAGAAATCAAAGCCCTCGCCAAAAAATTCCCGATTCCTAAAAGTTTTGTGTAAAAAATATGGAGCTACAGCTACAAGTCGGGGTGAAAATTTTATTAAAAAACAAGAAAGGAAAATTTTTGCTATTGCATAGAAATTGGGATAAATATCCTGAAGTGAAGAAGGATCAGTCTTGGGATATTGTCGGTGGCAGGATTGAAAAAGGAACACCGCTTCTCGAGAATTTAAAACGCGAAATTTTCGAAGAGACAAAACTTAATTTAACCAAAGAACCAAAATTAATTTCTGCGCAGGATATTTTAAGGACGGATAAGCATGTGGTGCGCCTAACATACCTGGGGGAAATTGAAGGCGAGCCTGTTTTGGATGAATTCCATGATTCTTTTAAGTGGCTGACTTTAGAAGAAATGAAAAATGAATCCTCGTTAGACCCTTATGCGAGAGAAGTACTGGGAAAAATATGAAACACGGGAGATTGATTGTAATAGACGGTACGGATGGGTCGGGGAAAGCTACACAAACAGGGCTTTTAGTTAAGCATTTAAAAAAGGATGGGAAGAAGGTCAAAGTAGTTGATTTCCCCGATTATTCTTCCAATTTCTTTGGTAAATTCATCGGACACTGCCTCTCCGAGCGGTATTATGATTTCGTAAAAGTGCACCCGAAGATTGCCTCAGTGCTTTATGCTGCAGACCGATTCGAATCAAGCGGCAAGATTGAGAAATGGATTAAGGAGGGGAACATAGTTGTGGCCAATCGTTACGCGAGTGCGAATCAGATTCATCAAGGAGGTAAAATTTCAAATACTAAAAAACGCGAAGCGTTTTTAAAATGGTTGGCGGAGATGGAATACAAGGTTTTTAAGATTCCCCAGCCGGACGCCGTGTTTTATCTGAATGTGCCTATTAAAATTACCAGATCTTTAATCAAAGGCAGAGGTAACAAAAAAGATGCGCATGAAAAAGACACGAAATTCCTGGAAAATTCGCGCCAAAGCGCGCTCTGGCTCGCCAAAACCCAAAAAAATTGGGTGAAAATTGACTGTGTGAAAGACGGCAAAATAGACACAAGAGAAAATATACATAATAAAATCTATGCTAAAATTAAGAATATAATCCGATGATTTTAAAGGTCAAAAAACTCGAGAAGCACGCGAAGCTCCCGACACACGGGCATCCTGGTGACGCGGGGATGGATTTGTATGCGCTCGAGGATGTGCGCTTTCCACCAGGGCGTCAGGAGCGGGTGCGCACCGGCATCGCTATTGAAATTCCCGAAGGCCATGTGGGCCTTATCTGGGACAAATCGAGCATTTCATTTAACCTAGGTCTTAAAATGATGGGCGGGGTTATAGATGCTGGCTATCGGGGGGAAATAATCATGAATTTCCTCAATGTCTCGAACAAGGAAGTGCTACTCGCCCAAGGGCACAAGGCTGCTCAGATGATAATCCAGAAGTTTGAGCATTGTGATGTGGTGGAAGTGCATGAGGTATCGCAAACCGTACGCGGGACAGGCCGGGAAGGCAGCACCGGGCATAAATAGTTGAAAGTTCATAAAGTATAAAGTTATAAAGTAAAATGCAGGAGCAAATAAAAAATTTAATTAAGAATGCGCTGGATATTAAAATTGAGGCAAAGGAAGTTGTTCTCGAACGCCCGGCGGATCTACAGATGGGGGATTACTCCACTAACGTCGCTTTTATTCTGGCGAAGAAGCTTAAAACTAGCCCGGTAGAGCTCGCGGAGAAGATTGCAGGGCAATTAAGGTCCAACCTTAAAAATTCCCCAAGGTCGGACCTTGAGAAAATTGAAGCGGTTTCCGGATTCGTCAATTTTTATCTGAACAAATACTTTTTCCAGGAGAGTGTAAAGAAGATTCTCGACAACAAGAATTTCGGGCGCAACCACCTCTTTAAAAGCAAGAAGATAATGATCGAATACACCGATCCGAACCCTTTCAAGCCATTTCACATCGGCCACCTGATGACCAACGCGATCGGGGAGTCTATTTCCCGGATAGTGGAGAACGGCGGAGCCAAAGTTCTGCGCGCCAACTACCAAGGCGACGCGGGGCTCCACATTGCCAAAGCTATCTGGGGCATTCTAAAGAGCGAAGAATATGAAAAAAGAAAGGAATTTATCGATTTAGGCGGAGATGTTGCCGTGGCGGCATCCTGGATCGGTGAGTGCTATGTCAAGGGCGCGGAAGCGTACGAGAATGACAACATAAAAAAAGAAATAGATGAAATAAATAAAAAAATATACGAGGGAATAAACGGGGCTGGCAACGAGAAAATAAATGAAATATATGATTGGGGTTTCAAAACTACAATGGAGGCCTTTGAGGGCTTGTATAAAATACTGGGCACTAAATTTGATCTGTATTTTCTTGAAAGCGAAGTGGCAGCCTTGGGGGAGAAGTTGGTGCGGGATAATGTTGGTAAAGTTTTTGAAGCGAGCGACGGCGCGATTGTATTTAAAGCGGAGAAGTATGATCCAAGGCTCCATACTAGAGTTTTCATCACTTCCGGAGGGCTACCGACATATGAAACGAAAGAGCTTGGCTTGACCGAAGCGAAATTTGAAACCAGGGCGGATCTGGATCTGTCTTTGGTCATAACTGCCAACGAACAAGCGGACTACATGCGGGTGGTCGCCAAGGCTCTTTCAATGATCGAGCCCAATGGAAGTGAGCATGAGAAAAAAATGAAGCACATTACCCATGGCATGATGCGTTTTGCCGCCGGGAAAATGAGCTCGAGAAAAGGCAATGTAGTGACCGGCGAGTCGCTCATCCGGGATGCCCGGGCGGCGATACTGGAGAAAATATCGGATCGGGATTTCAGTGATCAAGAAAGAGAAGAAGTGGCTTCCGGCGTGGGCGTGGCGGCCTTGAAGTACTCCATTTTAAAGTCCTCGATCGGCGGGGACATCATCTATGATTTTGAAAAATCTATTTCCTTCGAAGGGGATTCGGGCCCCTACTTGCAGTATTCCTACGCGCGGGCGAGGTCAATTTTAAATAAAGCGGAGGCCGAGGGAGTGGCGCCGGGCTTTGGCAATTTGCCGGAGAATGTCTCCGAGCTTGAAAGGCTGTTATGCCGGTTCCCTGAAGCGGCGCACAGAGCAGGGGAGGAATATGCTCCGCACTACATCGCGAACTTTCTAATCGAACTCTCCCGTTCATTCAATACCTACTACGGCAACACCAAAATTATCGACAAAAATGACCCGCTTTCCGCCTACCGCGTAGCACTCACCGAAGCATTCTCCATCGTCCTCCGCAATGGCCTGCACCTCCTCGGCATCGCAGCTCCGGAGAGGATGTAATTTACTTTTTATTCAGCATATGGTAATAAAAATAACGGAGGTGCCCCTTGAATACTACGCTGAGAATCGGCGGGACCACCCGGCTGATGAGTTGCCGGGAGTGCAAGATTCCTACCGCAGTCCCGGCAGTGGGAATGATGGTGGAAGATGAACCCACCATCGTTTTCGGACCATACTGCGATCAGCATGGGGGTACGAAAAGGGCCAACAAAGAGGCCCTGCTCTGCCTTTTTGCTGACAGTTTTTAGTCCGTTTTAGTCCGCGCACAACAAGAAGACGGACCGTCGGGGTATACCCACGGTCCGTTTCGCATTTTATTCGAATATGATATATTAAATGCACAAGCGTTGAAGGGGACATCACCTCTTCGTGAGCCTGAGAGGCTATTCAGAGCCTTGAACGGCCCGAGCTTTGGGGAGAAATTCACAAGGACCGTCCTTGCGAAAAGTAGAACCCAGTAAATGAGAAGCAAACAAGGTGGTACCACGGTTCGACAAGCTCACCGTAAACGGGCTTGAGACTCGTCCTTGAATTATAACTTCGGTTGTAGTTCGTGGACGAGTTTTTATTTTATGAGCGAAGAAACAAACCCCTCGATTAAGCTCGGGGCAAGTAAATCAGAATCAGCCTTAAGAGAAGAAAAAATTCTCGAGTTTTGGCGCGAGAATAAAATTTTTAATAAATCACTGGAGAAGAAGTCGTCCAAAGGTGAGTTTGTCTTCTACGATGGCCCAGTGACAGCTAATTCCAAGCCCGTACTGCACACCATGGTGCCGTTTTCCTTTAAAGATGCCATTCCACGCTACAAAACTATGCGCGGCTACCATGTGCGCCGCAAGGGCGGATGGGACACCCACGGTTTGCCTGTGGAATTACAGGTTGAGAAAGAATTAGGAATTAAATCAAAAAAAGAGATCGAAGAATATGGAATCGCGAAATTCAATCAAGAATGCAAAGACAGTGTCTGGAAATATGTTGAATCATGGAAAAGTTTTACCAAGCGAATGGGTTATTGGGCGGACCAGGAGAATGCGTATGTTACATATTACAATTCATATATCGAATCTCTTTGGAATGTCGTAAAAAAGGTAGACGAACAAAAACTTTTATACAAGGATTACAAAGTTGTACCTTGGTGCCCGCGTTGCGGCACCGCGCTCTCCTCGCACGAGCTTGCGCAGGGGTATGAAGATGTAAAAGATCTGTCTGTAACAGCTAAGTTTAAAGTTAAAGGGCAGGAGAATACTTACATTCTTGCTTGGACGACTACGCCATGGACATTACCCGGTAATGTGGCTCTCGCTGTGGGAGAAAAAGTTATGTATATGGAGGTGAAAGTAGGCAATGAAATTTTAGTTCTAGCTAAAGACAGGCTCGCCATCCTAACGGAACCGTACGAGGTCATAGCCGAGCATGCCGGATCCGAAATGGTAGGTATGGAATACGAGCCGCTGTATCCTTTTCTCCAAGAGTCCTTAAGGTCGGACCGTAAGAATTCCCCAAGGTCCGACCTTACCAAGGCGTACAAGGTATATGCGGCGGACTTCGTAAACACGGAGGACGGTACTGGCATCGTTCATACCGCGGTAATGTACGGACAGGATGACTTTGAGCTCGGAACCAAGGTGGGATTGCCGAAACATCACCTAGTCGGGCTCGACGGGAAATTTTTACCCGGCACCGGAATATTTGAAGGCAGGTTTGTGCGGGACGAGGCGGTGGCGGTGGATGTGATTAAAGATCTCGCTCTACGCGGACTCCTTTTTAAAAAAGAAAAATACGAACACCCATATCCGCATTGCTGGAGATGCCACACTGCGCTCATATATTATGCCCGCGATTCATGGTACATCAAAATGTCGGCTCCGAAAGTTAAAGACAGAATGATCGTCGAGAACAAAACCATCAACTGGGAGCCGGAACACATCCAGGGCGGACGCTTCGGCGAATGGTTGCGCGAGATCAAGGATTGGGCGATATCCCGCGAGCGCTACTGGGGCACGCCACTGCCGGTATGGGATTGCACTAAATGCAAGAAGAGGCATGTCATAGGCAGCCTAGATGAATTAAAGAACAAAGCCAAAAAATCCGGAAACAAATATTTCATTATGCGTCATGGCGAGGCAATCGATAACGCGAAGCACATTCTAGACCCTAAGGGCGACCCAAATAACCACCTGACTGAAAAAGGTAAAAATGAGGCATCGGAATCAGGAAAAAAATTGAAGAATAAAAAAATTGATCTTATTTTCACTTCTCCATTCCTGCGTACTCGGGAAACTTCCCAAATAGTTAAGGCGGAACTTGGGTTGAAAGATGAAATGTTTCATATAGAGGATCGATTGCATGAGTTTAACGAAGCAGATTTTAAAGAAGTACGAAAAAGGACGGGCGAATTTCTGTTTGAATTGGAGAATAAGTATCAAAATAAAAATATTCTCATAGTTTCTCACGGTGGTCCAATTTGGACTATGGAAAATCTTGCTCTTTGGCATACGAGCGATAATTTTAACGAGCGTGTTATGTTCGATACTGCGGAAGTTCAAGAAATTCCTTTTACTTCCTTTCCCCATGATGCCAGTTACGAACTCGACTTACACCGCCCTTATATTGATGAGGTGGAGCTCGTGTGCGCCCATTCGACAATCTCAGGGCAAGCCTGCGGCGGAGATTTAATCCGCACAAAAGAGGTTATGGACGTGTGGTTTGATTCCGGCGCCATGCCCTTCGCGCAGGACCACTACCCGTTTGAAAATAGAGAGTGGGTGGAGGGGCCGGGCTACCCGGCGGACTTTATTTCCGAGGCCATAGACCAGACCCGCGGCTGGTTCTACACCCTTCATGCGGTGGGGGTGCTGATGGGGCGGGGCAAGGCATACAAAAATGTAATTTGCCTGGGGCATTTGATGGACGCGAAAGGCAAAAAAATGTCCAAGTCGCTCGGCAACGTAGTGGACCCGTGGGAGATGATGGATAAATACGGCGTAGACACCCTGCGCCTGTGGATGTATTCGGTCAATCAGCCGGGAGAGTCGAAAAATTTCGATGAAAAAACAGTTCTCGAATTACATCGCCAGGTTTTTGGACTGCTCTACAACATTTTAGCCTTTTACGAGCTTTACCGAGATCGTTCACTAGAAGCTAGAAGCTATAACCTAGAACCTAATTCTAATAACATCCTAGATCAATGGATCTTGGCTCGGCTCGACGAAGTTATAGAACTCAATACAAAAAATTTAGACAATTACAAACTACTCGAGCCAGTGCGGGCGATGAAAGACTTCATCAATGACCTTTCTACCTGGTACTTGCGTCGCAGTCGCGAGCGAATAAAGGAAGGGGACAGTGAAGCGAAGCAAACTTTATACTTTGTTTTGAAAACTTTATCCAAACTTATCGCTCCCTTCGCGCCGTTTACGGCGGAAGACATATGGCTTAAGTTAAAAAATGAGAAAGATGAAAAGTCGGTGCATTTGGCACTCTGGCCGGCGTTCAAGAAGAAAGGATTTTTCGGATTTTTCGGCAGAAAATCAACTGTAATTGGAGATATGGCAAAGGTGCGCGATAGCGTTTCGACATTATTGAAAGAAAGACAAGAAAAAAATATTCCGGTCCGGCAACCGATTTTGAGCGCGACCGGGCCCGCCTTTGCGCCAGAATATGTGGAGATTCTAAAAGAGGAGTTGAATGTTAAAAATTATGGCGCAACTGGAACGTTCAGTCTCGATACAAACATGACGCCGGCGCTCAAGGCGGAGGGGGAGTACCGCGAGTTTATGCGGGAGCTTCAGGATATGCGCAAGAAGCTCGGCCTTAACCCGGGCGACAAAATGCCTTTAAGCATTGAGAAGATTTATAAGAAATATAAAATAATGCCGACCCTGCAGATGCACATGCTGCGCGTTGCCGCCGTAGTGTCTTTGATATGCGATTCAATGAATATTAAAGTTGAAAAGGGAAATATTATTTCAGCGTGTTTACTGCATGATATAGGGAATATAATTAAGTTCAAAAGCGAAAGTTTACCTGATTTTTATGAGCCGGAAGGATTAGATTATTGGATGGGAGTTAAAAATGAATTTGTTTCTAAATATGGTTCTGATGAGCACGCCGCTAACGAAATGTTAATGCGGGAAATAGGGGTGCCTGATAGGGTAATTCATATCGCGCAAAGCAATCGGTTTAGTCTCTTGTGTACGCAGTTAAAAAATTCCGACATAAATGTGAAAATTGCGCATTATGCAGATGGGCGTGTAGCTCCTCGTGGAGTTATGTCGTATCAAGCTAGGATGGATGAAGCGGAAGTCAGATATAAAGGCCGAGAGGATGTTTTTGTGGACGAAAATCGAGTAAAACTTATCGCTTGTGGTCTGGGTATAGAAAAGGAAATCTTTAAAAATTCAACAATAAAGCCCGAAGATATCACTGACGAGACGGTAGCACCTATAATCGCAGAGCTGCGGGGTTTTGTGATAAAATAGAGGAATGAAAATCAAAAAGATAGGGCACTGTTGCTTGGTGATAGACATAGGCGGAAAGAAGATAATGACTGACCCAGGATCTTTTTCGACTTCCCAAAAGAACGAAACAGGTATAGATCTTATTTTATATACTCATGAACATCAAGACCATTACCACCTGGATACTTTAAAAGAAGTTTTAAAAAACAATCCCCAGGCAAAAATTATTACTAATACCGCTGTGGGCAAATTGCTCATAGAGGCTGGGATAGAATTTAATAAAGTCGAAGGCGGCGAAACTTTTGATTTTAGTGGAATTAATATAAAAAGCTTTGGTAATTTACACGCTGAAATTTATAACACCTATGGCAGAGTTCAAAATACGGGCTACATGATAAATAATTTATGTTTTCCCGGTGATGCTTTTGAAAATCCACAATCGGAGGTAGATATTTTAGCTCTGCCTATAACAGGTCCTTGGATGCGAATTAAAGATGCTATTGATTATGCCAAGATGCTTAAAGCGAGGGTAGTATTTCCGGTACACGATGCGCACATTCATGATTGGGCAGATTTTATATACAGAGTTCCTGAGAATATTCTTAAAGAAGACAATATCTTATTTAAAAAATTGGAACTTGGTAAAGAAGAAGAATTATGATTTACACATAACACACTATCGCGGTCGCGAAGAGGTGTTATGATATACCCATGAAGCCTACCGCCCTAGATCACTTAATTGCCTTTTTGTTTTCTGCTCGCTCAACGAAGATTTACAAGGAAATACTGTGGTCGAGAATGAAAGCAAGGCACAAGAAGATGAGTACCGGCGCTTTCGAGCAGCATCTTTATCGTCTACGCAAAAAGGGGATTATTCAGGCCAATGGCAATACAATCTGTATTTCCAACGAAAAACTCCTAAAATTTTCAATTAACAGGAATTCAGTAATGAAAGATATTTTTCCAAATAAAGCTGAAAAAATTCTAATTTCCTTTGATATACCTGAAACTAAAAAGAAGATTAGGGATTGGCTTCGAAATCAGATAAAGTATTGGGATTTTGAAATGATCCATAAGAGCTTGTGGCTGGGTTATGGTCCTCTCCCCAAAGAATTCAACGAGCGGCTAGCACTTCTCGGTATCAATAAAAATGTTCGAGTGTTTAGATTAAAAAAGCCCTCATAACACTCTATCGCGGTCGCGAAGAGGTGTTGTATTAAGTATGTGTGTTGGTAAGTGTGATAAAATATAATTATGCACCATATTTATCACACGGAAGGAATAATACTGGGGAGTAAGAATTACGGCGAGGCGGGGAAGTATTACAATATTTTTACCCGCGACTTGGGCATGATCTATGCCTCCGCCTCCGGGGTGCGCAAGATGCCCTCCAAGCTTCGTTTTATCCTCCAGGATTATGCTTATGTAAAAATTGATCTGGTGCGGGGGAAAGATTTCTGGCGGATTACGAGCGCCTCCAAGACTAATTTATTGGAGGAAATAAAAACAAAAAAAGAGAATCTGAAAATTTTCGCAAATGTTTCGCGCCTCTTGGTGCGTCTGCTCGCGGGGGAGGATGCCAATCCCGAGCTCTTTGCGGATGTTCTGGCGGGGCTTTTTCTTTTGGAAAAAGCCCCGCGCAATGAAATTCCTCATCGGGAAGCGATGCTGGTTCTGCGCATTCTCCACCACCTGGGCTATATGCGGGACCTCGATTATCTGCCGGAACATCGCCTGGTAATCTTGCGGGAGATAAACAAGGTGCTGAAAGAAACCCACTTATAAATATGGTATTATTAGGGGATGCCGCCGGGGGAGAAAAATCAAGACCGAAACAAATTAAACCGCTTAGAGGAGCTCAAAGGCAGACTGTTTAGTAAAGATTACGAGATGAGGATAGAACGCCATGATGCCTTTACGCGCCACAAGCCCAAAAACATCCCGGATTCATGGCAATCCGCTCAAGAAGGTATGTCCAACTTTGGCGAAAAATTTTTCATGAAAACTTCTCTTTTCAAGAAGCTTTTTATTTTCTCTTTAAGTTTTCTTCTCCTGGCGATGGTCTACGGTTCTTACATGTTTTTCGCCGGAGGCAACACTGTTTCGCCCGAAAATATCGAAATATCAGTCTTTGGCAACGCCTATACATCCGGGGGGGAAGAATTGTCCCTGCAACTCGAGATAACGAACAAAAACAGTTCGCCGCTCCAGCTGGTGGATCTGGTGCTCGAGTATCCGAAAAGTTCTTCCGCAAATTTGCAGGACACCGAGCGCATTAGGGTGTCGCTCGGCACCATCCCGGCGGGCACCGTTCGCAGTGAGAATGTAAAACTAACTTTGTTCGGAGAGCAGGGCAGTACCAAGCAGATAAAAATTTCGCTGGAGTATCGGGTAGAGGGATCGAATGCCATTTTCGTCAAAACGAAACTCTATGACGTTTCCATAAATTCAACCCCGATAAACTTAAGCGTAGAGGCGCCGGACTCCATATCTCCCAATCAGGAGCTTACGCTTGTTATCAAGGCATCGCTCAACGCCACCAAGCCCTCTCCTGCTATTCTCGTTTCTGCCGACTATCCGGTCGGTTTTGCTTTCACCGAGGCTTCCCCCAAGCCTTCATTCGGCAACAATGTTTGGAATCTGGGCGACCTTTCCCCGGGGGCGGAAAAAACGATCACCATAAAGGGCCGCATGCTTGATGTGTCCGACGGAGAGGAAAAAACATTTCATATATTTACCGGCTCCCAGTCCAGTACCAACAAATCAAATCTCGATGTTGTGTTCAATTCCATCGGGCATACCGTGGCAATCAAAAAATCCGCCGTAGAAGCGAGACTCTCCGTCAACGGTGCCTATCAGCGCGAATATTCCGTTGACACGGCAACTCCGATAAATGCGGAGATTACTTGGGCGAACAATCTGGAAACGAAAATAAACGATCTTGTGATCACCGCAAAAATTTCCGGGAATGCCGTTGATAAAAAGAAAATAGATGGCGGATCCGGTTTCTATGATTCGGCTGGGGGCACAATAACCTGGGATCGAAATTCCGAAAGCAGGTTTAGGGAAGTGAGCCCGGGGGAGTCCGGCTCGGTTTCTTTCTTCATCCCTCCGGTTTCCGTTTTTGGATCCTCGGGTGGGATACTGGTGGACCCGTTGGTCAACATTGAAATAAGTATTTCCGGCAAGCAGGAGCTCTCCGGCTACGAAGTTACGACGCTCAATAGCTCCACCTCCTCCACGGTTCGCATTGCCTCCGATGTGGGGTTTGCCACCAAGGCCCTTTATTACTCCGGGCCTTTTGCCAACAGCGGCCCGATACCTCCAAAAGCGGAAAAGAAAACGACTTATACGGTAGTGTGGTCTCTCACCAACACCGCCAACAATATTTCGAAAGGCACAGTTCGCTCAAGTCTGCCCCAGTGGGTATCTTTTGCTGGCGCCTTTACTCCCAGCGGCGAGAATTTTGCCTACAACGCCTCGACCCGGGAACTCGTATGGAATGTGGGCCGCATACCGAAGGGCACAGGGGTGTCCTTGCCGAGCAAAGAGATTTCTTTCCAAATTATCTTTGCACCTTCGCTCTCCCAGGTAGGCACGGTGCCCATTATCGTAAATGAAGCTGTTTTGACGGGCCATGATGATTTTGCTAATGTGGATGTGAAGGCAACGAAAGCGCCGCTTTATACCCGGCTCTCCAACGATCCGGCATTTCCGACTGGCGGGGAGAGGGTGGTGGAGTAATTATAAAGTTCATAAAGTAGAAAGTTATAAAGTGGAAAAAGAAGAAAATAATTTAATGGAGAAAATAGTTTCACTTTGCAAAAGGCGGGGATTTGTTTTCCAGGGCTCGGAAATTTACGGCGGACTGGCGGGAACTTTCGACTGGGGGCATTTCGGAGTCGCATTAAAAAATAATCTAAAGCAAAATTGGTGGAAAAAATTCGTAGACTCTAGGCGCGATGTGTACGGTATGGATGCGGCCATAATTATGAATCCGAAGGCTTGGGAAGCATCCGGACATGTGGCCGGGTTTTCCGACCCGCTGCCGAATGGTAAGCAGTTTAATGTCATGTTCAAAACTCAAGTGGGCGCTGGCGAGGAAGCCACCTTGTCGTATCTCCGCCCCGAAACAGCTCAGGGGATATTTGTAAATTTTAAAAACACGGTGGATGCTTTTCACCCGAAGCTGCCATTCGGCATCGCGCAGATCGGCAAGGCTTTCCGGAACGAGATCGCTCCGCGGGATTTTATATTCCGTCAGAGGGAGTTCGAGCAGATGGAGATAGAATATTTTATAAGGCCGGAAGACTGGGAGAAATATTTCGAATATTGGCGGGGGGAGATGCTTGAGTGGATGGAGGAGGTAGGGCTCGATATGGGTAAAGTGCACGAGCTTGAAGTACCAGATACTGACCGCGCCCACTACTCAAAGAGGACAGTTGATTTCGAATTTGAATATCCGTTTGGCAGAAAAGAACTTTTTGGCCTCGCGTATCGGGGAGGTTTTGATTTAACCAAACACAACCTTGATTATGTCGATGAGGAAAAGAGTGAGAAGATGGTGCCGCATGTGATTGAGCCATCGATGGGGGTTGATCGGGCGATCTTGGCGCTTCTTGTGTCTGCCTATGCGGAAGACGAGAAGGACGGAGAGGCGAGATCCTATTTAAAATTCAAGCCAAATATTGCGCCGGTGATTTGCGCCGTGTCGCCACTTTTGAAGAACAAGCCGGAGCTCGTGGAGTATGCGAATGTAAAAGTTTTTGCGCCGCTCAAGGCTCTGTTCGGCCGGGTGGCCTGGGACGACAACGGCAACATCGGCAAGCGCTACCGCCGTCAGGACGAGATCGGCACGCCTTTCTGTATCGTCATTGACTTCGATACCCTGACCGACGACACGGTGACCGTCCGCGACCGCGACAGCGGCAATCAAGAGCGCATAAAAGTAAAAGATTTGGAAAATTATATTAAGTCTAGAATCTAGACCTCACCCCCAGCCCCTCTCCTTGTCAAGGAGAGGGTGGCTGAAGGCCGGGTGAGGTAGTGTGCTAGAATGAAAAAATGAAGCTTACTAAAAAAGTTCTAAAAAACGGCCTGCGGCTCATAATAATTCCGATGAAAGACAATCCTACGGTGACAGTATTAGTACTGGCTGAGGCTGGCTCTAAATACGAAACCAAGCAATTAAACGGGATTTCGCATTTCCTCGAGCACATGTGCTTCAAGGGCACCACCAAACGCCCGAAGGCGACCGACATTTCCCGCGAGCTCGATGCACTAGGCTCGCAATACAACGCTTTCACCGCCCAAGAATACACCGGATACTATGCCAAGTCCGACGCCAAGCACTTTCATCAAATTCTCGATATTGTTTCGGACATTTACTTGAACGCAATTTTCCCCGAGAAAGAGATGGAAAAGGAAAAGGGCGTGATCATCGAGGAAATAAATATGTACGAGGACATGCCGCACCGGCATGTGCAGGACCTGATGATGAAGCTCCTCTATGGCGACCAGCCGGCCGGGTGGAACGTGGCGGGGGGAAAAGAAAATATCACGAAAATGAAGCGCGAAGACTTTGTCGAATATAAAAAAGCCCACTACTTGCCGGAGGCGACAGTGCTGGTGGTGGCCGGGCAGGTAAAGGAGGGCCGGGTATTGGCGGAAGTGAAGAAAATCTTCAATGAGGTACCGCGGGGCAAGAAAGGGCCGAAGATAACGGTAAAAGAAGCGCAGAAGAAGCCGCACACCCTGATAAAGTTCAAGAAAACCGACCAGACGCACTTTGTGCTCGGCGTGCGCACTTATGGACTCTTCAATAAAAATAATCCCGCGCTCTCGGTGCTCGGCGGGGTGCTCGGCGGGGGTATGAGCTCGAGGCTTTTCGTCAAGCTCCGCGAGGAAATGGGGGTGGGGTACTACGTGCGAGCCTATAACGACTCCTACACCGACCATGGATTTTTTCAGATTTCCGCCGGGGTGGACAATAAAAGGATCGAGGAAGTGGTCCGCGCTGTCCTTGCCGAATGTAAGAAATTAAAAGAAGAAAGAGTGAACGAGGATGAATTGAATAAAGTGAAAGAATGCCTGATAGGCAATATGAAGCTTTCTTTGGAATCGAGTGATGATATCGCGAATTTCTACGGGGCCCAGGAGCTGCTCCGGCGCGAGCTCGTCAGTGCCGACCACAAAGCGGACGAATTAAGGAAAGTCACGGCCACGGAAATCCAAGATCTCGCCAACCAAATTTTCAAAGACAGTTCTCTTAACCTGGCGCTCATCGGTCCGTTTTCCAATAAGGGAAAATTTTTAAATATGCTGAAGTTTTAAAGGACCCCGGTTGGTTCCGGGCGAATTTGTATGTTATTATTCCCGTATGTTCGAAACTAGCCATACCTCTATCTCCATATCGACCGGCACGATGGTCCGGGCTGTGCTCATTCTCGTCGGCTTGTTTCTGATCTGGTTTTTGCGGGATCTGGTGCTGATCGTCCTTACCTCCATCGTCATAGCTTCTTTCGTGGAGTCCGCTATTCCGCCTTTCAGGAAAAGAGGGCTCAATCGGGCCTTCAGTGTGGCGATTTTATATGCCGTTGCAATCATTTTTTTTGCCGGATTGTTTTACATGTTTGCGCCGCTTCTGATCACCGAAATTTATAATTTCTCCACCACGCTCTCCACCTTCCTCCCTGGAGTTTCTTTTCTCGAATATTTCAAAAGCTCCGCCTTTTCCGGCGCGAAAGAGATTGTGGACAATTTGTCGCACAATTTCTCCATCACCTCGCTTTTCTCGGTGTCGAAAGTTTTCATTGACAACCTCTCCTTGGGATTTTTCCAGACACTCTCGGTGGCCTTCGGGGGAATTTTCAATCTCATTCTCATCATCATTATTTCTTTCTATCTTTCCATTGACGAGAAGGGCATAGAGAATTTTCTGCGCATTATTCTCCCGGCTAGGTACGAAAATTATGTGGTGGACCTTTGGGAACGCTCTCGCCGCAAGATCGCGCTTTGGGTCAAGGGGCAGATGCTGCTTGGCTTCGTGGTAGCGGTGCTCATATACCTTATGCTTTCACTCCTTGACGTCGATTACGCTCTGATACTGGCTATTATCGCGGGTCTGATGGAGATGGTGCCTTACGGAGTGCTGGTGGCTGTGGTGCCCGCTATTGCCCTCTCCTATCTAGACGGCGGGGTGTCAACCTCACTGATGGTGGCGGCCGCATACTTTATCGTCCACCAGTTCGAAGTATTTTTATTCGCGCCGATCATTATAAAGAAGATCGTGGGCCTCTCCCCGATCGTCATCATTCTCTCCGTCCTTATCGGCTTTGAGGTCGCTTCGTTCTGGGGAGCGGTAATCGCTATCCCGGTAGCTGTGTTCGTGATGGAGCTTGTTTCGGATATTGAAAAACGAAAAGCTCTGGCGCGGGAGAAAGACTAATTATGGAGAAAAAGAAAAGTTTTTATATAACGACCACTATCCCTTACGTGAACGCCGATCCACATATAGGCTTCGCGCTGGAGCTGGTGCAAGCGGATGCGATCGCACGGTACAAAAGGCTCGCTGGCTCGGAAGTTTTTTTCAGTACAGGAACGGACGAACACGGACAAAAAATCTGGGAGGGAAGTTTGAGGGAAGGTAAGGAAGTTCAGAAATACGTGGATTTTTATGCGGAAAAGTTTATGGAGCTAAAAAAACTTTTAAATCTATCAAATGATAATTTTATCAGAACCACTGATCCAGAGCATATAAAAGCTGCTCAGGAATTCTGGAGAATCTGCGATGCGAAAGGCGATATATACAAGAAAAAATATAAAGGACTTTACTGTGTGGGCTGTGAGAGATTTCTAATGGACAAAGATATTGTCGATGGGCACTGCGCTATTCATATAAACTTAAAGCTTGAAGAAATAGAGGAAGAAAATTATTTTTTCAAATTAAGTAATTACAAAAATGAGCTCTTAAAATATCTTTCAAAAAATGAATCAGTTATTCCAGAGTGGAGGAGAGATGAGGCAATTGAATACGTTGCGAATGCAATGGAAGATTTCTCCATTTCCCGCGACAAAAAACGTTTTTCCTGGGGAGTGCCCGTGCCGAATGACGACACCCAAGTGATGTATGTATGGTTTGATGCTTTTGTGAATTATATTTCGACTTTAGGGTGGCCGAATAAGATAGAGAATTTCAAAAAATTCTGGCAAGAGGCGGAAAAAGTGCAGATGGCGGGTAAAGACATGGTTAAATTCCAATCAGCCATGTGGCAAGGAATGCTGATGTCAGCGGGGCTGCCAAACACAGACAGAATCATTTATCATGGCTTCATCGCTGGCGAGGGTGGAATGAAAATGTCCAAGTCGCTCGGCAATGTGGTTAACCCCGTGGATATCGTAAAAGAATACGGCACGGATGCTCTTCGATATTTCCTCCTGCGCGAGATATCCTCTTTTGAAGACAGTCCTTTTACTATGGAGCGCTTTAAGGAGGCCTACAATGCGAACTTGGCGAACGGGCTGGGAAATTTAGCCTCGCGGATACTTACATTATCGGAGAAATATTTGGAAAAATGCCCGGAAATTCCAGAACAAAGCGATTTCGAAGAATATTTCAAGATTTATGAAACATTCGATATTAAAAAAGCAGCGGATTATGTGTGGCATAAAATAGGGGAGCTCGACAAGAAGATCCAGGCCACCGAACCGTTCAAAGTTGTAAAAACTGACCCGGAAAAAGGAAAAAAATTAATTTCGGAAATGGTAGTGGAGCTGTATGTCATCGCTCGCATGCTTAACCCACTTTTACCAGAAACCAACGTGAAGCTAAAAGAATTAATTAAGACTAACAAGAAGCCGGAGACCCCATTATTCTTACGCAAAGATTGATTTTACCCCTACCCCAGCCCTCCCCCTACATAGGGCGAGGGAGAAGAAAATGAACCCAGACGCATTTACCAAAAAACTTTATATTCCTCGTAACTTCGAAGGAAAGCCAAATAAAAGAGAACTAGCTGTTTTGAGGAAATTAGAAGATGAGTTATCAAATGACCTTCATTTTGTGGGTTTAGTTCCACACGGTTCCACCGTTGCGGGTTATAGTACTTTAAATTCTGACCTTGATGTAATTGCCATGCATGATTGTTGGGAACCAGAGGGTGAAGGTAAATACGTAGTTAAGATGTTAGATACTGCTAAAAAAATTACTCTGAAAACTGGAGTACCGATACACCTAGTTCCAACCAATGTAAATATAATTAAAACTCAAGAATTAAATTACCTCGATGGTTTTGATAGAGAAAAGAAATTATTTGAAATTGTTCATATTCTTGGTGTGCTTACTCGACTAGCCATTGGAGGCAAAGTAGAACAATATCGAAAAGCCTATATTGTTTGGCTGAAAGGATTATCCGTAGAAAAAAGAAAGACAATTAAAACCGATTTGCTGGCTCTTTTATTTAAACGAGATGACCAAAGTGTAGCAAAAAGGTCTCAAAGGATTAAAGACCCAGAGGAACTGACCACAATTTTAGACGAGCGAAAAGATATGTGGGAGAAGCGAGTAGCTAAAATTTGGGGATTATAGATATGTTTCTATATAACGACCCTAAACTTAAACCGCGACGTAAAGATTTGCGCAAGGCAGAAACCGTTGACGAAGAGTTGCTTTGGGTGAAACTAAGAAGAAAAAGTTTGGGGTATAAATTTACTCGTCAGTATTCTGTCGGACCTTACATTTTAGATTTTTATTGTTCTGAAAGAAGACTTGGTATTGAATTAGATGGTTCTCATCATTTATTAAATAAGGATTATGACAAAGAAAGAGATAATTATTTACTTATACATGATATTAAAGTTTTACGTTTTTGGAATAGGGAAATAAGTGCTAACATAGATAAAGTTTTAAAAAAGATTAAACACGAACTCACTATTCCTCCCCCTAATGTAGGGGGAGGCTAGGAGGGGGTATAATTTAATGTGGGGAAAATCAGGTGGGGGTATAATTTATGAAAAAAGAACCTAAATACATAGACATCCATTCCCATGTGAATTTTTCCGCTTTTGATGCGGATCGCGATCTAGTACTCAAGCGGGCGCTAGAGAATGACACTTGGATCATAAATGTGGGCACCCAGATAGACACTTCGCGCAAAGCGGTGGAGATGGCGGAGAAATATCCGGAGGGCGTGTATGCTATCGTGGGCCTGCACCCCATCCACACCGGAGCATCATTTCATGATAAGAAAGAACTGGGCGAGGAGGGAAAAGAATTTACTTCGCGCGGAGAAAAAATAGATAAAGATGCTTACCGCGAACTACTGAAGCACCCGAAGGTGGTGGGTATAGGGGAGTGCGGGCTGGATTATTACCGTGCTGATACGGATTACATTGAAAACCAAAAAAAGAATTTCATAGCGCAGATAGAGCTTGCTAATGAATTTAATAAGCCCCTAATGCTGCATATCCGAAGTGCATATGCCGATGCATTAGAAATACTCAAAGAACACGCGAAAGTCAGGGGCAATGTACACTTCTTTGCGGGAACATGGGGAGAAGCAAAAGAATTTCTTGATTTAGGTTTTACTCTTTCATTTACCGGCGTGATTACTTTTACCCATGACTATGACGAAGTAATAAAAAATACCCCGCTTGATATGATCATGTCGGAGACCGATGCTCCGTATGTGACCCCCGTGCCCCACCGCGGCAAGCGCAATGACCCGGTATACGTGAAGGAAGTGGCCAAAAAAATCGCGGAAATCAAGGGCTTGCCGGAAGCCGAGGTTGCTGAAGCGATTATCCAAAACGCCAAAAGAGTATTTAAAATATAGGTCCTTTACTTTTTAATGAGCTTTTGCTAGTATGAAATCCATGTCGGATACAGAAATTGAAGTAAAAGAGAGCTCCATAGAGGAGGGAGATGCGCGAGTTTACGAGCTCGGCTACCTTTTGGTGCCCACGATAGCACCAGAGGACCTGTCAATCCATTACGGGGACCTCAAGGAGGCCGTCTCTTCTTTTGGTGGCGAGGCCATAGCAGATGAAATGCCGAAAATGATCCCGCTTGCATACCCGATGACTAAAGTTATATCGAATGTGCGCAACAAATTCACCAATGCCTACTTTGGCTGGATGAAATTTTTCATGGATCCGGAGGATGTGATTGAACTTAAAAAGAAGCTCGACCTCGATCCGAACCTGATAAGATTTTTAATGATTAAGACCGTCAAGGAAAATACCATAGCTTCCAAAAGGTTCATCGGGCGGGAAATGCCGCACAGGCGCATTGCCCCGATGTACAAACCGGAGGAAAAAGGCGAGGCCGCGCCTATTAACAAAGAAGAGATCGATAAAGAGATCGACGCAATGATAGCAGTCTAGCTGCCAGTAGAAAGTCATCAAGTTCATAAAGTCATAAAGTAAATGCGTTATAAATTCAACTTTAAAAACTTTCAACATTATAAACTTTACAACTAGTCAAAGACCATGTACCTGAATAAAGCAATCGTAATAGGCAACCTTACTCGCGATCCGGAGCTTCGTTCGTTGCCCTCCGGCATCAAAGTTTGTTCATTCTCCCTGGCGACCAATCGCGTCTGGAAAGACAAGAACGGCGTAAAGCAGGAGTCAGCCGATTATCACAACGTGGTGGTCTTCGGCCGGCAGGCGGAAACCGTTGCTCAATACATGAAGAAGGGCAGTTCTATGCTGGTGGAGGGCCGAATGCAGACCAGGAGCTGGGATGACAAGACGAGTGGAGAGAAGAAATACCGCACTGAGATAGTTGCGGACCGAACGCAGTTCGGGCCCAGAGGGGCTAACAGCGGAGGAGCGGCACCGAGCGGGGGCACATCAAGCGCGGGCGGAGCATCCAAAGGCCCGGCATCCGCAGGACCTGACGAGATAGACTCCATCGAGTACCCAGAGGAAGATATTAACCCGGAAGATATACCGTTTTAGTAGAAAGTCATCAAGTTCATAAAGTCATAAAGTAAATGCGTTATAAATTCAACTTTAAAAACTTTCAACATTATAAACTTTACAACTAGTCAAAGACCATGAAACAAGATTATTTTTCAGCCAATAATATAAAATACATAGACTACAAGGATGTGGAGATCCTGAAGAGATTTCTAAATCCCAATGGCAAGATCGTAAGCCACAGGCGAAGCGGTGTGACCGCCAAGAATCAGCGCGCTCTCTCTACCGCCATCAAGCATGCCCGCTTTTTTGGACTCCTGCCTTTCGTAGCTAAGTAAAACTTAGGACAAGGTTTAACCTTGTCATGGTTATACGCGCTCGACGTATTCGCCGGTTTCGGTGTTGACCCGGATAGATTCGCCGGGGGAGATAAACATGGGCACGTTCAGAGTTGCGCCGTTCTCGAGCGTGATAAGCTTGTTGCCGCCTTTGGAAGTGTCGCCGCGGACTGCCGGCGGAGCGTCTTTGACCTTAAATTCCATTTTTATCGGCAGGGTGATTTTAATTATTTTTTCCTCCTCGTCTTCATTAGTCCAGACCAGGGCGGTAACTAGGCCGTTTTCTTTCAGGAATTTTACTGAATTATCGAGCAGGCTGGCATCCAGTTTAAATCTGTTGGCCGGGTTATTCGGCTCGCAGAACCAGTACTCGCCGCGATTATGATATAGGAATTTAATTTCCTTTTTCTCCACATCCGCCTCATCGGCTGATTCGGACACATGGAAAGTGGCGGCGATGGTTTTGCCGGAGATTAGGCTCTTGAGCTTCACCTGGTTCTGGGGTTTCCTCTGCTGAGTGCGGGCGACATGGCTTTCCACCACTTCAGCTGGTTCACCATCGTAAATAATTATTTTCTTCTCGCGAATTTCACTGTATTCCAGTTGGGACATGCGGATTATACTAACAGATTTATTCTGGCTCCGCAAATTTCTTCTTTATCTCTTTTAGTATTTGCACGGCGACTTTTTTATCTTCTTTCAGGAATTTGCGAGTCGCATCGTAGCCTACGCCAAGCTTTATTTTTTCACTTTTCTCCTCACCCTTATGTAGGGGGAGGTCAGGTGGGGGTACATAAAAATACGAATTGCCGACTTTCTCTACGATCTTGTATTTTTCCCCCAGCGCCATGATCTCGCCCTCTTTAGAAATCCCTTCGTTGTAAATAATGTCGAATTCCGTCTGCTTGAAGGGCGCCGCCACTTTATTTTTCACTATTTTTACTCGGGTGCGGGAACCCACTACCTCTTCGCCCTTTTTAATCTGCGCAATTTTCCGGATGTCGAGGCGGACCGAGGTGTAGAATTTCAAAGCCTTGCCGCCTGGGGTAGTTTCCGGGTTGCCGAACATCACGCCTATCTGCATGCGGATCTGGTTTATGAAAATTACCACGGTTTTGGAGCGAGCCACGATGGCTGTCAACTTGCGGAGAGCTTGGCTCATCAGGCGAGCTTGCTTGCCCACATGGTAGGCGCCCATGTCGCCCTCGATTTCATCCTTCGGGGTAAGCGCCGCCACGGAGTCGACGACGATCACATCAATTTTCCCAGTGCGCACCAAGCTCTCCACGATTTCAAGCGCCTGCTCGCCGTTGTCCGGCTGAGAAATCAAAAGTTCGTTGATGTTTACCCCGAGCTTCTTGGTATATTCCGGATCCATCGCGTGCTCCGCATCGATGTAGGCGCAGATGCCGCCTTTCTTCTGCGCTTCCGCCACGATGTGGAGCGAGAGAGTGGTTTTGCCGGAGGATTCCGGGCCAAAAATTTCAATGATGCGGCCGCGCGGGATGCCGCCGACGCCGAGCGCCATGTCCAGGCCGATCGAACCGGTGGGGATGACGTTGATGTCCACTTTCGGCGAGTCGCCGAACTTCATGATGGAGCCTTCGCCGAACTTGGCCTGGATGCCCTTCAAAGTATTTTCTAATAACTCTGTTCCTACTGTCTTGTCCTCTTTCTTTTCTTTTTTCTCTTTATTCCTTTGCATACTAATTTTTAATTAATTTATAAATTTCCTCATCCGAATATCCAAATTTATCGACAGCTTTTATCTCTATGACATTATAGCCGGGGAGTAGGGCTAGGCTTTCACTCCAGTTGCCTGCCTGGTCGATCGAAATCTCCCGGCCATTCAAAGTCAAATTTACGGCATTTTTCGCATTGCCAGTAATTTTGAGGACATCCTCACTAATGGTCGCTCCGTCTACTATATTAACATTTTTAATTTTTACCCCAAAGATGATGCCCCGGGTATTGAAAAAGGAATAAACAATTATAAAAATAAAAAAGACGGAAAGAGCAACTCTTTTAAATAATATTCTGCCCGTTTTCATCTCTGTTTATTTGCTCCAAGACTTCGCGCGGCTTGGCTCCGTCTCCGGGGCCGATCACTCCGCGCTCCTCGAGCATATCCATCAGCCGTGCCGCTCTGGCGTAGCCTAATTTTAATTTCCTTTGCAGGTACGAAGTGGAGGCTTTGCCGGCCTCTATCACACAGGCCCGGGCTTCCTCATACATTTCATCATCGTCCTCGCTTGCCTCATCCTCGAGCGCGGACTCGAAAATAGATTTGTCGTGAGAAATCGAGCCCTGACTCAAGGATATTTCTTCGGATATTTCGTCTCTATAGGTATCGGCCAAATATTTTACCACTTTTTTCACTTCTGCTTCGGAGATGAAAGCCGATTGCAGTCTCTCCGGCTGGGCCTCGCCGGAAGAGTAGAGCATGTCGCCCGCGCCGAGAAGCTTTTCCGCCCCTCCGGCATCGAGAATGGTGCGGGAGTCAACTTGGGAAGACACTTTCAGCGCCACCCGGGCCGGGATGTTCGCCTTGATGAGCCCGGTGATGATGTTGACCTCCGGGCGCTGGGTGGAAAGTACCAAGTGGATGCCCACCGCCCGCGACATCTGGGCCAGGCGGACAATTGCGCTCTCCAGCTCGCGCGGGTAGGTGCTCATGATATCCGCCAATTCGTCGATCATTATGACGATGTAGGGCATGCGGTCCGCCTCTTTATTCTTGCTTGCAACATTGTTGTGGTAGGACTCTATGTCGCGCACGGATTCCGCTTCCAGGATATCGTAACGGCGATCCATTTCCTTGGCGGCCCATTTGAGCGCCAGAATTGTTTTCTTCGCCTCGGTGATAACGGGGGTCAGGAGGTGTGGGATGTTGTTGTAGAGGGTGAGCTCCACGCGTTTTGGGTCAATCATGATGAGTTTAAGGTCATCCGGGCCATTGCGGTAGAGGAGCGAAGTGATCATAGCGTGAATGGCGACAGACTTCCCGGAGCCGGTCGTGCCGGCCACCAGGCAGTGCGGCATTTTGGCCAGGTTGCCGAAGACTGCTTTGCCGGCAATACTGCGACCGAGGGCAATGGTGAGTGCCTTGGCAGAATTCTGAAACTTGTCGTCGGACAGGAGAGTGGCGAGACCGACGATGGACTTGGCTTTATTCGGAATTTCAATTCCTACCAGGGATTTACCCGGGATTGGAGCTTCGATGCGGATGGGGTGGGCGGCCAGCGCCAAGGCCAGATCATTCTGCAGGCCCACGATGCGCGAGAGCTTTACTCCTTCGGCCGGCTTTAAGGCATAGCGAGTAACTGTGGGCCCTACCGTGATCTCATCCATCTCCACTTCGATGCCGAAGTTCGCCAAAGTTCGCTTGATGATGTTCGCGTTTGCTTTGATGTCGCCGGTATTGGGTTTGCCTTTGTCTTCCTCCAGGAGCGACAGCGGCGGGGGGACATAGTTAGCTGACAGCTTTCGGTTTCTAGCTTTCAGCTTCGGGTTCAAAAATTCTTCCTCCTCATTTTTTATCGGCTCTGGTGTTTTAACTGGGGAAGCGACTATTTCTTCCGGCTCTTCCTCATCTTCGTATTCTTCTTCATAACTTTCTTCTCCGACCTCCGTGTCGGAGTCCGACTCTGGTCGGACTTTCTTCCCAAAGAATTTATTCCACAGGTAAGACAGGTCAAGCTTGGCGTCGAACATTACTAAAATGGAAATAATTAAAATTGCTCCCAAGAAAACCAAACTTGCGTATGTGTCAAAGAGCGCCATGAATGGCGTCGACAGGACTTTGCCCAAAAATCCTCCCGCATGAGTGCCGGAAGAGATGTCGATCATGCCGAGGGAAGACAGGAGAAACAATATCGAGCTTACTGTGCGGGTAGCGCCCACGTGCGGCGCGCCGGATTTCATAAAAGAAGAACCGAGCAGGACACACAGAGCGGGCAGGAGAATGTAGCCGACCCCGAGCAGGTAGGACAAGATGTCGTAGATGAAAGTGCCGGCTCGGCCGGCCATGGAGAAATATGCCATCAAAAAAAATAAGGCGAGGACGAAAAATATCAGTGCCCAGATGCCGTGTTTGGTTTCTTGTTTTAAGCGTGCGGGTTTGCCATCCGTCTCCTTCGGTTTTTTCTTCGCCATTCGAGTATTTTATCACACTTACAAGTTGCGCAGAAATGAATTTTTAAAAAGCAATCTATCCCCGCAAGCTTGCGGGGCGAACTTCTCGTCGCTCAAGAGAATAATAGTAAGAGTACTTACTTTATTCTCTAAGCTCCTGCGAAAGGCTTTTTAAAAACTATTTCTGCTTCATTTTAGGGACCACTCCCTGCCGGAAAAAGCATCTTGCATTTCTCAGTGTCCTATATATAATGGACAAATGCCCGGCGAGAACCACAATCTAAATTTAAAGGACACCTCTTCCCCGCAAGAGTTAGCGATAACGGACACTCCGCTACCCATCTCCTATACCAAAACGAACAAGCTAATTACAGGGCTTTATATGGTCACGGACATCATGGACAAGGATGAACCTCTGCGTAATAAATTAAGGACATTGGGCACCGAAATCATAATGGACATACAATCCAACCCGGGCCCGGTGGTGTCCAAAACAAATGCAATCCTTTCCTTTTTAGACATCGGGTCCACCCTCGGCCTGATCTCCCAGATGAACGCCGGGATCCTCAAAAAAGAATTTCTGGAACTGAAGCAATCCGTACTGGAATATACTCAAACTTCTCAATTTTTTAATACTCCGACCTTGCTTTCGGACCTTTTCAAAGAAGACGACAAAGAAAACAATCCGACGAAGAAAAATATTTTTACAATCACCGAGGCCGGCCGGCCGGCTTCATCCAATGCATCAAGGACACGCATCGGCGTGCAGAAAGGACACACACTTTTACGCGCCCTGTCCGATAAAACTAACTCCGAATTCGATGTCCTTAAGAAACAGAGGAGGCAGGATATAACGGCTGTGATTAAAATAAATGGAGGCAGTGCAACCATAACGGACATCAAGTCTAAGGCTCAAGGACAGTTGCTATCGTGCAGTGAAAAGACCCTGCAAAGGGAGCTGATTCTAATGGTCAAAGAGGGTGTCCTTAAGAAGACGGGAAAGAAGAGGTGGAGCCGGTACTTCCTAGCCCCCTAACAGCCAGCCCCTAGCCCCCTAATTCATGTAATACCACCCCCCTCGCCTCCGTCTAGGGTTATGTGCCCGCAGGTTGCATTTTCCCTTAAAATATGCAATGATTACGGGCATGGATACCAGCCTCTGCAGATAGTCTCTTTGAGGCCGTAAATACTCGCTGAAAACGAGTAGTTATCCACATGGTATATTGCTGTAATTTTTATGGCTATATACTATAATGCTTGTGTATACGGATTGCACTTTTTGTGTGTATTCTGTATTCGCAAATTGATTTGTTCTCGCTGTATTCTTGTTTGTGATTTCGTCGAAAAAATTGCAAATAACAATTCGGGGGAACAAAGGGAAAGGTCATTGAAAACACCATAGATCCCTGGAAAATTATCTTAATCGCTGATTTTCTTTTTGGGGTCAAATATGTTTTCAGTGTTTAGTTTATCTCTGTTCATTATTAGTATCCGCTACATTATTATATTATTATTAATTATTCAGCGGAGAGGGTAATGATGGGAAAATACGCTTTTGGTTTAGTCGAAACTAATTAATGGCGTAACACCCGGTAGTGAGACTTGGTGAAGCACGAGAGTGCGTTTTGGCTAAAGCCAAAACATCACCAAGCTCTACTACCGGGAACAAATTAGAAAAATTTATGAGTAATTTATTGAATTTAAAAGGAGTAAAGTTTCTCGCCATCGTTGTGTTGGCGGTAGCTGTACTCGCAACATTCGGAATGGTTGCTGTTCAAAATGCAAACGCCGATTGTTCAATCACATCTACGCTGAGAGTAGGTTCTGTCGGTGTCCAAGTTCAATGCTTGCAGACTATCGTAGGAGCTTCAGCTGATGGCAAGTTCGGTCCTCTGACTAAAGCCGCTGTCATGGCTTGGCAGTCAGGTCACGGATTGGTAGCTGATGGAGTTGTGGGTCCTTTGACCCGCGCAGCTCTCGCAGGCGCACCTTCTTCTGGCGGACTTCCAGCAGGTTGTACTTCAACTTCAGGATTCAGTCCTACCACCGGAGCACCATGTAATAGTGGTACTGGTACAGGACTTCCAGCAGGTTGTACTTCAACTTCAGGCTTCTCTCCAACTACAGGACAGTCATGTTCTGGCGGTGGTGCTGTAGTAGTCACGGGTGTGGTCACAGTTTCTCTGGCTTCTGATAATCCAGCAGCCGGAACTCTGCTTATCGATGACACTACTGGCGTAATGCAGAATGCTACTCCTGTTCTCAAATTAAACTTTGCGAACGGCACTAGCTCTGAAGTCAAGGTAAACACAGTCAAGCTAACTCGCACAGGTATCGCGTCCGACGGCGACGTCAACAACGTGTACCTATATGATGGCGCTACCAAGCTTGCTGATATGAGCTCTGTATCTAACAAGATATTCTCATTCAACAATTCAGGTGGCCTATTCACTGTCCCGGCTAACAGCTCACGAGCTATCTGGGTCGGTGTAAGCATGACTGCCGATACCGCAGGTGCTAACAGCGTTGGCTTCACGGTCAACTCTGCTTCCGATGTAGTCACGACGGCTTCCACTACTGGCGGATCATTCCCTATCAGTGGCAACCTCTTCCAGACTGCGTTCATCACCGACCTCGGCTACATCAACCTCTCGAGTACAACTACGTTCCCAGCTACGGTTAATCCTTCTACAGTTTCACAAGAGCTCTGGAGGTTTACCGCTACTGCGAACGCTCAGAAAATGGCTGTCAAGAGAATTGTCCTAACTATGGTTGGCACGATCTCCCCTGGCGACCTGCAAGACTTAACTTTGACTGTCGCTGGAGTACAGGTTGGCGCTACCGCGCAAATTGGCTCTGACAACAAAGTTGTCTTTGATCTATCTGGTGCTCCTTACCAAATACTATCCGGCCAGAACAAAGTTTTTGTTCTTAACGGCATAGTGGCTAAGGGCACAGGCCGCGCATTCAAGTTTACTATCCGTTCAACTGCTGATTTCGTATCCACAGACCTCAACTACAATGTAGACACAGCTCCTCTAAACGCTGGCGCTGCTCTTACGGTGGTTGATCCTGATGCTGATGCTGATGGTACGAACATCAACAACGGTACGATTACAGTTTCTCGTTCTACGAATTCACCTACCGGCAACATCGTTTCCGGAGGCCTGGATGTCGCTCTCGCTCGCTTTGATTACAAGGCGGCCGGTGAAGACATCAAGGTTGCGTACGTACGAGTTAACGTGAACAACTCTCAGGGCGTAACCATGAATGACGGTAAGCTTTACTTCAACGGTTCACAGGTAGGTACTACCGATGATTCTGTTGCAGATGTCACTGTCGAAGTCTACTCTCTCGGAAACACTGTAATCATTCCTGCCGGCACAACTGGCGTGTTTGAATACCGTGCGAACGTGGAGCAGGCAGACGGTACAGACCTTACTGCGGACGGTACTGTTGTTGTAACTCTAAATGCTGGTTCATCTGGTGATGCTGTTGGTCAGACATCTTTGACTAACCTCACACCTGCAAGTGCTACCGGCAACACTCTTACCATCAAGACTGGTACGCTTACCGCTACCAAGAACTCTGCTTTCGCAGACAGGACTTCCACCAACCCTAACGGTGTCAAGGGCGCAACCCATGTAAAAGTGGCTTCGTTCGTTGTCACTGCTGGTTCCGGTGAAGCTGTAAACATTACCCAGATGGTAGTCGGTGATGATGGTGACAACACTTCCGAAGACTTCGGAGACAACTTCCAGAATTTGGTTCTTGAGCACAATGGAGTATCCATTAGTTCAAGCGCAAACGGAACTCTCTCCGGCACGGCTGGCGCTGACTTCACCTTCAACATCTCGCCTACGGTTACTGTCGCGGCTGGTCAGCAATACGTTGTTGACGCCTACGCCGACATCCTGACTGGCGCTGCTGGATTCGGTACCGCTCGCACAGGTCTTGAGTTTGTAAGTGTTTCCGCTACCGGTGTTAACACCAGTGCGGATGCAAGCTACTCTACTGTAGTTGACTTGCAAAATGTCTACATTGCTACCTCTGGTGCTCTTACTTTGAGCCTTGATTCCGATACCCCGGCTGCTGCGCAGTATGTCATGGGTTCTACGGATCAGACTCTAGCCAAGTTCAAATTCGCTGCATCTTCCTCGGAAGACATCGACGTATCTAAGATCGTCGTTGCTATGACTGGTGGAGTTGCTGCGACTGATGATGAGGCTAGTGTCCGCGGAGACTTCGGTAACTACCGATTGTACAAGTCTACAGACTTGGTCAATCCTGTAGGCACTGTCGCTTCTGCTGGTGTAGCTGGAACAACTTCTGAAGACCTCGACGGCTTGATAACATTTGAAGGCCTCTCACTACGAGTACCTGCAAATGGCTCAGTTGTCCTCGTCCTTAAGGCGGATGTTTCCACTTACCCTAACGCTACTTCTTCCAACGCTGCGGGTGATAACGGTGTCGTGTTCTCACTGCAATACGATACCAACACTGAACTTGGAGCTGTGGTTACAGCGCAAGGTGTTGGTTCCGGTGCTGATCTTTCCACTGATGCTGCTTCTGCAGACCTCAGTGCGAACTCAGCTACTGTATACCGCACCAAGCTTACTGTGGCTTACGCTTCTGACTCTCCAAACGGATCTTCATCCGGTATGAGCGGTCAGGTTGTGGCAAAGTACATCGTATCTAACTCAGCTAATGCTGGTAACTTCGATGCTACTCTCGAACTCTTCGGCCAGAGCATTTCTTCAACTATCGCCCTAACGGCAGAAGTTGACAGAAATGTGAAAATCTACAAGGATACTATTACAACCGGTAACCTTCTAGCGACTGTTGAGTATGATACTCACAACACTATCAGTTGTACGCCTGCAGCTACCCTCGCATGTATCGACTCGGGTGATTCCGGCGATACTACTGAGGACAGATTTGGCGCTACCAATGCTAATACCACTGATGGTTTGACAGGCGCTCGCTTCGTTGACGTAGTCATCGCGGCTGGCTCTTCAAAGACCATTTGGGTAACAGCTGATACGCAGGATGCTACAAGCGACAAGAGCTTCACCATCCAGCCTATCTCTACTGATGCGGCTACCGGTGTAGCATGGGGCGATGGTATCACTACCACAATCCTGCACATTGACAGCTTGCCATTGGTGCCTGTGAAGACTTTGACCTACTAATAACTAACTATAAGTTAGTTTAGTCAGACAAAGTTCTGAACAACCCGCCGTAGCTCGCAAGAGCTATGGACGGGTAAACAAAAAACCACTCCTTCGGGGGTGGTTTTTTGTTTACCTATAATATATAATATTGGTCATGAGTAAGAAACAAATAATAACGCTTATGTCTTTAGTGGTCCTTCTGGTTGCCGGCATAGCCGTGTGGAAATTTTTACCATCTGCTCAGACAGACCGGGAAGACCCGAAGTATTTAGCAGATATGACTCTTGCTAATCAATACAAGTCCGAGGGCGCACAAGGGGACAAACAGGCGTATCAGAAGGCAATAGACCTATATAAGGCAATAATCGTCGATACAGAGGGCAAAATATGGCTCCCGTATCTGAATATGGGCAATGTTTACAAGGCCCTCGGGGATTATGCCAGCGCGGAGGTCGCTTACGATGGGGGCCTTAAGATAGCGGGGGATTCGGTGCTTTGGATGGCGAAAATAGAGCTTTATCAGGACTATATGAAGAAGCCTTTCACTGAAGTCCAGAAGGTATATGATGATTCGCTCAAATCCACCATTGAAAACACCAATATCTACCTCAATTACGCTTCTTTCCTTGCGGCGCACGGGTCCTACAAGGATGCCCTGGCTATTTACAAAGTCCTGCTGGAGAGGTATCCTGATAATCAGGGTTATAAGGATAGAATTAAAGAGTTAGAGGTTAAAATTATTAATTAACATATAATATATGTTGCAAAATAAGAAGAATTTAATTATTGCAGTGGTTTTGGTTCTGGTTGTAGTCGGTGCAGGTCTATTTTGGAAATATAGAGTCGCAGGAAATGGGTACTCGGTAGTCTACCTGACGACAGGGGAGGTCTATGTGGGCCAGTTGTCCACTTTTGGTGGTTTTACCCTTAAAAATGGGTATATTTTACAGGTAACCAAGGATCCGGCGGATGCTACGAAGAACAATTTCTCGCTCCAGCCGCTCGACCAGGCTCTCTGGGCACCCAAGAGCCTTCATTTAACCGCGAAGAATGTTGTCTTCTACGGAGCTCTTCTGCCGACCAGCAAGATCGCTGAAACTCTGGCTAAAGAGGGCAAATAATCACCTCACCCCCAGCCCCTCTCCTTATTAAGGAGAGGGTGGCCCTGAGTTTATCGAAGGGCCGGGTGAGGTCAATAAAAGAAGTTATGCACAGGTATAACTTCTTTTATGTTATGGGTATTGGTATAATTATGGACACATCAGCGTGTCGAATGCGCTCTTGTCCCCTTTGATTGTCTATAAATGCATAGTAGATAATCTAGGAAAAAATTATTAGAAAATTATTAGTAATTTTATCTGCTTTTAAGTGGATAAAGGTTTTATTATAAAGTATGAAAAAACTATTAAAAGGTTTAGGTATTGGTTTCTTGGCTCTCGCCCTCGTCGTAGGAGTCGGAGCAGGCTCGGCAGGGGCAACGACTACATTTACAGCAAATAGCATATCAGAAAGCGGTTTGCTTAAATTAACAGGCGTAGGCACCGGTACGACAGCTGCTCTTGCTGGTATCGGTCTTAATGCGGCTACTACAAGCACAATAGTTCTTGGAGGCGCGGCGCAGACTGGTGAAATTGATATCGGTGATTCGGCTTCAACTGCTATTACGACTGTTAACATTGCTAATGCCACAACCGGTAGCGCAGTCACTGTTGCTAATGGTGTCAACACCGTAGCTCAAACAGTTTCTATCGCTAATGGTGCATCTGCTGCAAATACAACCGTCAACATTATGTCTGGTGTAGGTACAGCTGGTGCAGGAGTATTGGCAATTGGTAACAATACTCGAGTGACAACAATCGGCCTCGGCAACATTGCTCCGACTGCTGCTCGTACGACAACTATTGCTGGAGGAACTTCAGCGGTAGTAGATACTGTCAATATAGGTACAGGCGCTGCTACAGCTGCCGGTGGTAAGACTATCAACATTGGTACTACTGACCCAACAGGCTCAGGTACGAACTTGATCACTATTGGTACAGATGGAGATTTTGCTTCTACTACAACCATTCAAGGTGGTAGCGGGACAGCAGCTATTGCTCTTACCCCGCAGACAACAGGTACGATTGTAATCGGTGCCGCTGCTGGAACAGGAGCAATTACTCTCGGTTCAACTAGTGGTGCTTCACAAATAGTGAATATTGCTACAGGTGATGGAGCAACTCCTACAGTGAATATTAGTACAGGTGATGGATTAGGCACTATCAATATTGGTACTGGTACTACAGGATTGGAAACAATTCACATTGGTGATGATGCTTCTCTAGTCAACGTAATAACAATCGGAGGCGCAGCAAGTTCTCTTGCTTTGGCTGACGCGGAGTGGAGCATTACAAGTCCGGGTGTTGCGACATTTGTCTCTTCTACCGCTACTACTTTCATGGCTGCTGATGCTTATAGAGTTACAAATGGTACGACTATCACTGCTACGGGTGCTCTTTCAAAGGCCACTCTACAGGCGGCCAGTTATTTCTTAGTTGACACAACCGGTGCCACGGCCGTTGCTGTGACTCTTGGTAGCGCGGGGGAATCCTTCGACGCGGGCGACATTGGCCGCACGCTCATGTTTGGTCACGGGGCAAATACTGGCGCACTGACTGTTGTTGCTAACGATACTTTGACTGTTGCCACAGTCGCGGCCGCGGGTGCCGCAGTTGACTTAGCGGGTGACTGGATTGAGTGTAATATTCTCACAGCGACTTTGGTTACTTGCGCTTCTTTCGCTCAATAATTATTTTGTTTCTTAACTATTATTAACCCATACAGAATTTTGTTAGGACTTCTTAGGGTCGAATTCTGTGTTAACGAAAATTAAAAAAACAAAATGATTAATAAATTAAAAATCGGTTTGCTTGTGGGGGTTCTATCACTTGCGTTCGCAGGTGTGGCTTCCGCGGCGGACCTAGTCTACACCAACAACACTACGCTTAGTGTCGACTCGAATGATTACATCATTCAAGCCGGCTCGGAGGCGACTTCGGTGATTGTGGGTGCGACCACCATTACGGTGACCGTGCCTTCCGGATCCTACTTCAACATCACTTCTGCCGGGAAATATCTCTTGAACAACAGCATTGGGCAGTCAATCCAGTGTGACAGTTCAGTTTCCGCGCTCCGCTTGAACGGCGCAGTTACTTCCGTGATAATCACCCCGGACGCAACTGCCACTTGTTCTAGTGGTGGTGGAGGGGGAGGTGGCGGCGGCGGTGGAGGAAGCACTCCTACACCTACTCCGACACCAACGCCTACTCCGGCTGCGGTGACTCCGGCCACTCCAGCTACTCCCGGCAATACAATTGTCGGCTGTGGCAACAGGACCACCGGCTTCAGCACAGCTTCTGGGGTGTCGTGCGTGGGTAACACGGCTACTGTGCCGGCTACTCCGGCCGTTGTATCCGTTCCTGGCTGTGATGCTCGCACGAGCGGCTTCAGCACTACTTCTGGCGCATCTTGCGTCGGCAATATGGTCAGCGCGGTTGCTTCCGGCAAATACAACTTCGGCACTACTACATTGAGAAATGGTAGCAGAGGCGAAGCGGTCAAGGAACTGCAAAGATTCTTGAATGCTAAGTTGAATCTCGGGCTTGTAGTTGATGGCAAACTCGGTCCCAAGACCATTGCTGTCATCAAGACATGGCAGAGGGACAACGGCCTAGTATCTGACGGTCTAGTAGGCCCGAAGACCAAGGCGATGATGAACGCGCAATAAAGTAATTAAGTTCTAGCGACTAGTTTCTAGGTGCTAGTAAAAACAAAAAGCCCTCTCAATTCTATTTTGGGGCTTTTTGTTTTTCAGCTTTGCGGGTGTCCAACACCCGCAGGGGTTGTGGTACAATACTTTTATGAGAAAAGATCCGTTGATAACAGGGCTTTATTATCATATTTACAATAGAGGCGTGGATAAAAGAGATATATTTATGAATAAAGCTGACCTGGACAGGTTTGTGTTGAGTGTCAAAGAGTTCAATGTGGTTAAACCTATTGGCAGTATAAAAGAGCGCCTTACTGAGTTAAAAGAATCGTCGGGTGTTGGACACCCGACGAGGCTGGTTTCTATTGTTTGTTATTGTTTCAATCCCAACCATTTTCATTTTATTTTGAAACAGGAGGTAGATGGTGGTATTTCAGAGTTTTTCAAGCGTTTACTGGGCGGATATACAAATTATTTTAATTTAATACATCAAAGAAGCGGAGCACTTTTTCAAGGAAGGTTCAAATCTCATTTAATAGATGATGACGCTTATTTTTTGAAAATTCGTCCCTATACTCATTTAAATTATTTAGTACACAACATTCCGAAAGAAAAAAGACATTTAGTTTTATCAAGTGAAAAAGAGTATGATGCGAATAATTTTGTTCTTGTTTCAAAAGCCGAGGCGAAAGAATTGCTGGATTTCTATGGAGGCAATAAAAACTTCAAAAGAGAATGTCTGGACGTTATATCATTTATTCGTGAAGAAAGGGGCCTGACTTCTCTTTTGGAGGATGATCCGCTTCCGTAAATTGACTGCGGGTGTTGGACACCCGCAAAGGGTGGAGTATTTATACACACATTAATTTGACATTAAAATATTAGAGTGTGCTATAATTAGGGTATTAAAAGTTTAATAAAATAAAAACATATGGAAAATAAAAATTTATGGATCAGCATCGCGGTGGTGATAGTTGTCGTTGCAGGACTCATTTGGTGGGCTAAAAGCACTCCCGCGGACATAACGGTCGGGGACAACACGACCGGGGACACGGCTCTCGAACCCGCGGATTCTGTGGAGGACACGAGCTCCGGCAGTGTCAATTCTGCGTCCAAGGCCGCTACTATCAGCTATGCCAACGCGCTTAAAAAATATGCGGATGCTCGTATTCAGCTCGACCAGGAATGCCGCGCCAGCCTGACCAATACTACTTTCAAGAACGGCTCAGAGATTATGATAGATAATCGCTCATCACTGGATCGCACAGTGCGAGTCGGTTCTACTTACAACATCAAAGCTTGGGGCTTCAAGATAGTAAAACTCTCGAGTTCCGCTCTACCTGCTACCTGGCTGGTGGACTGCGATAAATCTCAGAACGTAGCGACTATTCTGATACAGAAATAATTACAACCCAACCCCTCTCCTGGCTAGGAGAGGGTGGCCCTGAGTTTATCGAAGGGCCGGGTGAGGTGTATAATACCCCCATGGGCTTTTTATTTTTCGTCATTTGGTACATGATCGCTGTCCTGCCTTTTTATATGCTCATGGAGGGCTGGGGCATGCTGAAGAAAGTGATGGGGGAGAAGAACTGGTGGTGGAAGGTGCCTTATGTCATCCTTTTGGTTTTGGTTTTCATACTAACCGTACTTTTAACCAAAGGTTATAGATAATTCGACTGGCTGTTGCTGTGGATAACTTTATTGCCAGCCTATTATATAATAAGGCTATTACAACAAGTCGAAAATTTCGCCGTAGGCGGATAAAATTATTAGTTATTATTAATCATTAGAAAATTATGAAAATAAATTTTAAGAAAGGTTTCACCTTGATCGAGCTTTTGGTCGTGGTGGCAATCATCGGTATTTTGGCTTCGGTCGTCTTGGCATCCCTCAACACCGCTCGGGCCAAGGGTGCGAATGCCGCTATCAAGGCAAACTTGGCGAACATCCGGGCTCAGGCGGAGCTTGTATACGATTCTACCTCTCCTAACGGTTACGGCACAGCGGCTAATGCCTCTTCCTGCACCAGCCCGACTGCCAGCTCACTCTTCGTGAGCTCCGGTACGAGTGCTCCTATTTACAACGCTATTCAGGCAGCCCTAGCCTCATCCGGCGGCACAGGATTCTGCGGATCCAGCACTTCTGAGTGGGTGGCATCTATACCGCTTAAAGTCGCTGAAGGAACCAACACCCACTGGTGTGTGGATTCTACGGGAGTTTCGGTTGGCAAGGCGGCTTTGGCTTCCGGCACCGCTTGCTAGCATTGCTTTAGACTCAACAACAAAAGCCGCTCCGGCTCAGACCGGAGTGGTTTTTGTTTTACCCGGATGTTATAATGTATGAGCTTATTAGCCAATAGATTTTTTATGGAAAACAAAAAAAGAGGCTTTACCCTGATCGAATTATTGGTAGTGGTGGCAATTATAGGACTGCTTGCATCCATCACCCTCGGTTATTTGGGGCAGAGCAAGTCAAAAGGGGACGATACAGCGGTCAAAGGCAATTTAGACACTATCCGCTCCGTCAGCGAGATCTTCTATCTCGACAACCTCAATTCGTATCTGCCTCTGGGCGGAGAGAATTTCGGCGTCGGCACCTGTCCGACCTATGATGCATCCGGGACAAATATGCTGGCGAAAAACCCGACGATTGCGGCCGCCATAGCCGAGGCAGTCAAGCGCGGGGTCGGTAGCTCTTGCTCGAACTCCGGTGAGGCCTGGGCGGTGGCGGTGGGCCTCAAGCTAAACCCCGGCACTTCCTGGTGCGTGGACAATGCGGGATCGGCCAAGGTGGTGGCGTCCGTCCCGTCTCTAGCCATTAATTCCGGCACTTTCACTTGCAACTAATGACCCTCGTGACCCTGCTCACAATTATTTTTTTTGTTTTCGGCCTTATCATCGGATCCTTTTTGAATGTCGCCATCTGCCGGTACAACACCTCGAAATCTTTCGGAGGGCGGAGCGTCTGCATGTCTTGCAACACCACGCTCTCCTGGTATGAGCTTATCCCGCTTTTGAGCTTCCTCGCGCTTGGCGCGAGGTGTAAAAGCTGTAAGGTAAAAATTTCGCTCCAATACCCGCTGGTCGAAAGCATAACCGGCATAATTTTTGCCGCCCTCTTTTTAAAATTTCAAAATTTTTTCTTTACCTCAACCCTCGCCTTTGCCGGGCTGTACGCTTACTCGGCCGCAATGTTTTCGCTCCTCTTGGTCATTGCCGCGTATGACCTGAGGCACAAAATAATTCCCGATACCCTCGCCTTTGTTTTCGGCGCACTTGCATTCCTCGGGTTGTTCTTATTTTCTTCGCAGGGAGTCCGTATCCATGTTCCGGCCCTATCCTCATTTCTCTCCGGTCTAGTGATCGCCATCCCGTTCGCCTTGTTCTGGTTTTTGTCGAGGGGAAGGTGGATGGGGTTGGGCGACGCGAAGCTCGCGGTGGGCCTGGGGTGGTTTCTGGGGCTCAGCAGGGTCTTGTCTGCGACGATACTTGCTTTCTGGACGGGGGCCTTAGTCGGAATATTTCTTATTTTATTCGGCTGGAAACACGGGATAAAAAGCGAGATTCCCTTCGCCCCGTTTTTGGTTTTTGGCGCCGCCGCGGTATTTCTTTTCGAGTTGTCTCTTTTACCGGGATTTTAAGGATACATATGGCTTTGTTTAAAAAAAAATCGAAAGCGCCGTATTCTCGAGGGATGACCTATGTGGAGCTCGTCGTAGTGCTCGGTATTTTTGCCGTTATGTCGAACGTGGTACTTTTCAATTACGGAGGCTTTCAGGCGAAAGTGGACATAAAGAATCTTGCCAACGATATAGCTCTGAAGATCGTTGAGGCTCAGAAATCTTCTCTGGCTGGCCGCCTGCCGCCCGCTGTCCAGCAGGGCATCTTGATAGCCGGCTGGAAGCCTTCCTACGGTGTTTATATGAATTTGGCAAGCGACAACAAGAGCTTCATATATTTTACCGACGCCAATAACAACAACTTGTATGACGGATCGGACTGCGCGGGGGAATGCTCTACCAAGGTGAGCATCACCAAGGGGAATACGATATCGAGCCTAGACGTGTACTACACGGACGGGACCCCGGTGCAAAATGTGGCCAACATCGCAGCTACCTTTAAGAGGCCCAACTCGGGCGCCACCATCACCTCTACATCGCTCTCCAGTCCGAATATTTCTTATGTGCAAATAACAATCAGTTCTCTGCATTCCATTAGCGCGAAGATAAAACTTTATGTTTCCGGCAGAATTCAAATAAATTAAATGAAAAAAAAGATATTTAAATATTTAAATATTGAAATATGCCCTGCGAAGCAGGATGGCTACACGATCCTCGAGACGATGATAGCCATTTCGCTTTTCCTCATCATTATCACCGCCGGCATGGGGGCGCTCCTAAACGCCAACCTGCTCCACCAAAAATCGCAGGACATGGCATCGCTCATGGACAACCTAAGCTTCATTTTGGAGGATATGTCCAGGAACTTAAGGACGGGATATGATTATCATTGCATCAATGACGGGAATTTCGCGATGGGTACGATCGTGGCTCCGCGGAGCTGTGCTTCCGGTGGCGCTATCGCCTTCGAATACGCTTTCGGCAACAATACGGTAGGCACCGACCAGTGGGTCTACAAGATCGAGTCGAACGACGGAGGCGCGACCTACAATGTCCTCAAATCCGTGGACGGCGCGCAGAGTTTCGTCCAGCTCAATCCTCCGGAGGTCGCAATCAATTCCGTATCCGGATTTTCCGTGTTGGGGGCGGAGGCGCCGGGAGGCAACCTCCAGCAGCCGTTTGTGATAATCAAGCTGGTGGGAACCATAACTTATAAAAATGTCACTACGCCTTTTTCGCTTCAGACTTCAGCGTCGCAGAGGACCATAGATATTTAATCCACCAAAATTTTTCCCATAACAAAACGCAATGATTAAAAGATATAAAATAAAAAAATTTAGGCGGATAAATGGAGGTTTCACTCTGGTGGAGACGCTGGTTGCCGTATCCATATTTTCCGTTTCGGTCGTTAACCTGATGGTAGTGCTCGGGGGGGGCATCTCGAACACCAATTACGCCAAGCAGAAAATGGTCTCTTCTTATTTGGCCCAGGAAGGCATCGAATATGTCAGGAATTTACGGGACACTTATGTCCTCTACGACGGTTCGGGCGCGCAAAATGGCTGGAGTCAGTTTATGTCCAAGCTTACCGGCGCATCCTGCCAGCTCTCCAACGGCTGCTACTTTGACGACCAGGGCTTGAATTTCGGAAGCAATGCTCAGCCGATGACGGCGATCACCATGGCCGCTTGCGGATCAAGCTGTCCCGCCCTTCGCTATGACAGCTCGACCATTAAATACGGCTATGCTTCCGGCGTGTCCACTACTTACGTCAGAAAGATCAAGATAACCTCGATAAGTGCGGATGAAACGAAAGTTTTCTCGACCGTTTCCTGGTCTACCGCCTCGAGTTCGTTTAGCATTACTTTTTCAGAAAGTGTATTTAATTGGGCGGAATAAAATGAAGAAAAAAATATTTAAATATTTAAATATTGAAATATCAAGAGCCGAAGGCTCTGCAGGGTTTGCATTGCTTTTCTCGGTAATACTCTCGAGCATCCTCTTGGCGATCTCGATCGGAGTGGCCAACATCGCGCTAAAGCAGGTCAATTTCAGTACTTCGGCCAAAGATACCAACGACGCTTTTTTTGCGGCTGATACGGGCATAGAATGCGCGCTGCGCCATGACCGATCGGACGCTACGGAAAATGCTTTTGTTGGTACCGCCTCGATGAATTGCGCCGGTTCGGCAATAACCCTCTCCGGCGCCTCGCCGTCCTGGAGCTTCGTCGTCTATGGACTCGGTTCGAGCGGACAGTCCTGCGTGACCGTGTCGGTGGTAAAGAATTTGGGAGCGGGCACCACCACCATAGTCTCCAAAGGATACAACATCGGCAATGCCTCGTGTAATTCGTCGAACGCCAACCGCGTAGAGCGAGAAATCCAGACCACTTATTAATCAGCGCCTTTTCTGGTATAAATAAGTGGTATGAGCGATAAGAAGGAAATAGGGCAGAGAATAACCAAATTGCGGGCGGAAATCGCCAGGTTACGAGACCTCTACCATACAGAGAACGCCCCGGAAGTCACAGATGAAGTGTACGATTCTTTGACCCGGGAATTAAGGTCCCTCCTCAAGCAGTATCCGGAATTCTACGACCCGAATGCTGGGGAGAACAGGGTGGCCGGGAAACCTCTGGATAAGTTCGTAAAGGTAAAGCACAGGACGCGAATGCTTTCGCTTAATGATGTGTTCGGAGAGGAGGAATTATATGACTGGGAAAAAAGAATAAAAAAATTGATCCCGGGATCAAAATTCAATTATTTCTGTGAAGTAAAGTTTGACGGGCTGGCGGTAGCCCTCATTTATGAAAAAGGGGAGTTCAGGAGGGGTGCGACCAGGGGCGATGGGTTTGTGGGGGAAGATATCACGGAGAATTTAAAAACAATCCCCTCGATACCTTTAATCCTCGGCTCCTCAAGGTCGGACCTTGGGAATTCAAAAAGGTCCGACCTTTTCCCGCCGATCCATATTGAAGTCCGAGGCGAAGCGGTGATGTCGAAAAAGACGCTGGAGAAGTTAAATAAAAAGCAGGAGCGTGAAGGGAAAGTCCCTTTTGCCAATACCCGCAACGCCGCAGCCGGCTCTCTCCGCCAGCTCGACCCCCGGCTTGCTCGTGAGCGCGAACTGGACTTTTTCGCTTACGACATTGCCAGTTCGGATTTCAAAACGCATTCGGAGAAGCACCAATTTTTAAAAAAGATCGGTTTTAAAGTCGATATGCATGATGCGATCTGCCAGGATTTAAATGAAGTTATTGTTTTTATAAAAAAATTCGAAAAAATTCGGACTAAATTTATGTATGGCACAGATGGCATTGTGATCCATGTGGATCCTGTGGTATTTCAAGAGGTCTTGGGTGTCGTCGGCAAAGCTCCGCGCTATGTTGCGGCCTATAAATATCCGGCCGAGCGGGCGACGACCATAGTGAAGGATATCCGGGTAAATGTAGGCCGTACAGGGGTGCTTACTCCGCTTGCAATATTTGAGCCTACCCTGGTAGCCGGTTCAATGGTAGGCAAGGCGACGCTCCATAACATGGACCAGATAGAACGCTTGGGGCTCAAAATCGGCGACACGGTGGTGATCGAGAAAGCCGGGGACGTGATCCCGAAAGTGGTGGAGGTACTGACCCATATGCGTACCGGCAAGGAAAGGAAATTCAAAATGCCGGAGAAATGCCCGACATGCAATACGAAACTCGAAAAGAAAAGGTCCGACCTTAAAAATTCCCCAAGGTCGGACCTTAAAGAATCCGTAGCATATTTCTGCTCGAACAAGAAGTGTCCGGCGAAGAATGAGCGAGCGCTGGAGCATTTTGTGTCAGTATTTGAAATATACGAGCTGGGGCCCAAGATCTTGCGGCGTTTCAAAGATGAAGGGCTTATCACTGATGCCGCAGACATTTTTACTTTAAAGAAAGAAGATATTGAGATACTGGAACGCTTTGGCGAAAAATCTGCGGATAATATCGTGCGCGAGATCGAAAGCAAGAAGAAAATACCCCTCCATCGCTTCCTGTGGGCATTGGGCATCGTGCACGTGGGGGAGGAAACAGCGCGGGACATAGCTACGCATTTTAGAACTCTGGAAAGATTAATCAATTCTGCTAGGTCCGACCTAGACGAAATCGATAGTATAGAAAATATAGGGCCAGCGGTGTCGCAGAGCCTTTATGAATTCTTTCAAGATAAAAACAATTTAAATTTCATAAAAAAACTGGAGAAAAACGGCGTAGTGGTGGAGAAAGCGGAAAAAGTAAAAGCCGGCAAGTTTACCGGGCTCCAATTTGTGCTCACCGGGACGCTCTCTCGTATGTCGCGGGAGATTACTAAGGAGCGAATACTAAAATTAGGCGGCAAAGTTTCCGGCTCCGTCTCCAAAAACACTTCCTATGTGGTGGCGGGCGCGGATCCGGGGTCGAAATTCAAAACTGCCGAAAAGCTCGGCGTAAAAATCCTAAACGAGGAAGAATTTGTGAAAATGGTCAATAAATAGTATAACTTTACAATGACTTTGATATCTATTTATATCTTTGCGAGTGTCATATTGGTCAGTCTGGTTTCTCTGGTGGGAGTGTTGCTCCTTTCTATTCAAGAACAATTTTTAAAGAAATATATTTTTATCTTTGTGAGCATCGCAGTGGGGGCGCTTCTGGGCGATGCATTCATCCACCTTATTCCCGAAGCTTTCGAGGGCTCGCTTGGCTCGCTTCTGACAAGCAACCTGATCATAGGTGGCATTTTAATCTTCTTTGTTTTGGAAAAATTCATGCACTGGCATCACCATGGAGACGATCATGATGAACATCATATCCACCCGGCCGGCAGGCTCGTGCTGATCTCTGATGGAGTGCATAATTTAATTGACGGATTGATAGTCGGTGTGAGCTTCCTGGCCAGTGTGCCCTTGGGCGTCGCTACGACGCTGGCCGTGATCTTACACGAAATACCGCAGGAGATAGGCGACTTCGCGGTCTTGATCCACGCGGGTTATACGAAAAAACGCGCACTGTGGCTCAACTTCATTTCCGCACTTTTCGCCGTATTGGGGGCCGTCGCCGCTATGATTTTGGGCGGGGCGGGCGAGGCCATATCGGTGTGGATACTGCCCCTTGCCGCCGGAGGGTTCATTTATATAGCCGTGGCGGACCTCATCCCGGAGCTCCATAAGGCGAAAGAAAGCCGTCATGCTATTCTCCAGGTGGCTGCGGTCATCCTCGGAGTCCTGGCCATGGTGGCCCTGGTGTTCCTGGAGTAGCCCTCTTTCTATTTTCCGTGGTATAATGTAGGCATGAATATGCAAAAAATTGTGCTATTAAAACTCCGTTTTGTAATGTCGTTCATTTTCCTCTGGGCGTTTGCCGATAAATTATTCGGGCTTGGTTTTGCGACCACCTCCGAGAAGGCCTGGCTTGCCGGCGGCTCGCCGACCACAGGATTCCTCTCTCTAGGGGTGCAGGGACCTTTCGCCGGATTATTTCACTCCCTAGCCGGAGTAGGTGCAGTTGACTGGCTTTTCATGGCGGCGCTCCTATTTATCGGCTTGACCCTCCTTTTCAATAAATATGTTTTCTGGGGAGCGCTTGTCGGAATTATTTTGATGGTGTCCATGTGGCTCGCGCTCCTTTTCCCGGCGAACAACCCCATCATCGACGAGCACATCGTCTATGCCCTAGTCCTGGCACTTCTGGCGATCAAAAGCAAGGGGCGCGAACTTTCTTTTACCAGTTAATTTAAAAAATATGGACAGCAACGCGAAACATTATTATGGAGACGTAACCCGGATAATATTTTTCATTGCCGGAGTAATAATGGCGACAACCTATCCCTTTTTCAAGTCTTTCATCAGCGCTCCGATGTGGCTCGCCTTGACCGGATGTATCGTCCTGGCGGTGTTTGGCGGGCTGATGAATCCCCGCTGGAAATGGGTGATAATTTTGGGCGCGATGATCTCTGTCGTCGCTTTTCCTTTCTTTGAATATTCCGCCGTGCATGCCTACCTGAACCTTCCGCCGAGCGAACCCCGGCACGTATGGTTCTTCTGGACAAATCAATTTTTATCCATACTGTTTTTCTTTTCCGCCTACCTCTCCACCAAGAGCGTCCGAGGCGCGTTCATGAAAGAAGACTGATTTTTCACTCTACCCTAGATTGATTTCTTGAAAAGTATCTCCGTGCTTCCTGACCTCAAAGTTTCCAAATCGTATCCAGGCGGGGGAGATCTTTACGAACTGCAATCCTCCGGCGGGCATTTGGGTAATTGGAGCGGCAAAGCTTTTGCTTGAGGCGAGGGCTACCAGCTCTTCAAAAAGGCGCTTTTGGGCCCCGATGCTACTCTCCACACTGGCCCTCCCTTCGAGCTGCAGCGTCTGAGGCGGGTCGCCGGCTGCGATGGTGAAAGCGACATCCTTATTTTCCAGAATATTTTTGTACTTGCGGCTGCTGTCTTTGCAGGCGAAATAAATGTTGAGCTCCAGATCAAATGTGTAGTACACAAAAGCCGACTCCGGCTTGTTTTCCGGGCTGACCGTGCTTATCACCCCGATCTTGTCCTTTTGAATACCCAGGAAAGCAATTATTTTTTCCCGCAGTTCTTTGCTCATTGATTCATTATAACACGAGAAGCTTTCCTCTTCGCTGAATGTAAAACTTGGCGGAACCGGCGAGATTCGAACTCGCGGCGGATTACTTCACTTCTTCCTTCAGACTTTCTATCCATTTTTTATATCTTTCGAACTGTTCTGCGTTAAGATATCTTTGAGCATATTCTGTAGTTTCCTTTTCCGCTAATTGATGCGATTCTTCCCATTTTACATTATCGCCGTATAACATCTCAGCCTCTCTCAATTCATGAAATAAAACGACCTCCTCAAATTCTTTTGGAATATTCCAATGCATGACTATCTCTAAATAATGCCCTTCTTTCTCAGTAAGATTCTTTAACGTGAAAGACGCAGGATGTTTTTTACTTAAATCTTTAGTTAAGAAATCTGTCCTCCTAACATAATCATCCCAACCAGCGTCAACGAATTCATCCAAATTAAGTCTGACATTTATTAAGTACGGAATTCTGCCGAATTTATCTAGATGTCCCCATCCCCCTTTCGGACGTACTAATCTCTGCGGACCTGACTGCTCTTGAGGTTTATTTGTAAAATGTTCGTTCATAAATTTTCCTAACTTGGCGGAACCGGCGAGATTCGAACTCGCGAGACCTTTCAGCCTACTCGCTTTCCAAGCGAGCGCACTAGACCGCTATGCGACGGTTCCGTATTATCTAATCTACTATTTATGCTATAATTAATCAATTATAATTATTAATTCTTTATAAGACTATGGTTGATATCTCGATAAATTGGTGGGCCGCTATAGTGGCAGCGGTAGCCAATATGGTTGTAGGGTACCTTTGGTATGGGCCTGTCTTTGGCAAGATGTGGAAGAGCCTGATGGGCTTCACAGACGAATCAATGAAGAGTATGAAGATGACTCCTACCAGGGCAATGGTGCTTGGTTTTGCGGCCTCTCTCGTCATGGCCTATGTTCTGGCTCTTTTCGCGTTCGTCTGGGGCGCGATCAACTTCGGCGCCGCTTTCGAGCTTGCCTTCTGGGTTTGGCTTGGATTTTTGGCGACCGGAGCTTTAAGCGGCTACCTCTGGGAGGGCAAGCCTCTCCAGCTTTTTATCCTAAATGCCGTTGAGCAATTGGTTGCGATGGTCCTCATGACCGCTATTCTCGTATTGTGGCGGTAATAAAAAATATAGTTCCCACAGACCTATGCATAACGCCTACGTATAATAGGCAAGTTCCGCCGGGTGGAGTAAAATATAGAGATGTTATTTGGAGCCATAATTACAATACTGGGCCTCTCGCTTTTTGAGGCTATTTCCTCGGTAGACAACGCCATCATCAATGCAGAGGTGCTCTCCGGCATGGGCGCTAGGGCTAAAAGATGGTTTTTGACCTGGGGGATGTTCTTCTCCGTGTTCTTGGTTCGGGGGCTACTGCCGTTTCTCATCGTCTGGGCCTTCAACACTTCGCTCACGCCTATGCAAGTCCTTTCGGCGGCATGGTCGAGTGATCCGGTGGTGGCCGAATCGATAGGGAAATCCGCCCCGATCCTCCTGGTGGCCGGCGGGGTTTTTCTTTTGTTTTTATTCCTGCACTGGTTATTCCTGGAGGACAAGAGGCTCGGCCTGCCGCGCGCGGAAAGGTTTTTCATGTCCAAGGGCATTTGGTTTTACGCCGTGGTATCCGTTATTCTTACAATTATCTCTTGGTTTGCTCTCAAGCAAAGCAATCTGATGGGCTTCGGCGCGGTGGTGGGTTCAACTTTATTTTTCATTACCCATGGCTTCAAGCAAAATGCTGAGGAACAGGAGAAAAAATTACTTGGTAGCGCACGTTCGGATCTCTCCAAGCTTTTTTTTCTCGAAATCATCGACAGCACATTTTCGATCGACGGAGTCCTTGGCTCTTTTGCCTTCACTTTGTCCGTGCCGCTCATACTCCTCGGCAACGGGCTCGGCGCAGTCGTGGTGCGGGAGCTCACTATCCGCAACATTGAGAATATAAAAAAATATGTGTACCTCAAGCACGGTGCGATGTATTCCATATTCGTGCTCGGGGTCATCATGATCCTGCACAGCTTCGGGTTCCGTGTTCCGGAATACCTCTCGCCCCTAGCTACGTTTATCATAATTGGCTTCTTTTTCTTCAAATCGAAGATCGTTTTGGGTAAAGATAAAATATAAAGAAAAAAATGAAAAGTGCGCTTTTTGAAACCGAATATAAAAAATTAAACAAGGAACAAAAGGATGCGGTGGACACTCTCTCCGGGCCAGTCATGGTGGTGGCGGGCCCGGGAACGGGCAAGACCCAGGTGCTCGCTCTGCGCATAGCCAACATCCTTACCAAGACAGACATAAAGCCGGACGGAGTTCTGTGCCTGACCTTCACTAAATCCGCAGTCGGGGAAATGACTAAAAGGCTGGTGCGTTATATCGGGGAGGCGGGGGAAAAGGTAAATGTCTCCACCTTTCACAGCTTCGGCATGAAAATAATTGAAAAATATTTTTCTGTACTTGGTATGCCCTCTGTGCCGAAGCTGCTGGAGGAGACCGATGTTGCCGTATTCTTCCATGAAATATTAGAAGGCAATGACTGGAAGTACTTGCGACCTCGCGGGGAGGCCACCCGATATTATAAAGACCTAAGGACGCTGATGTCTTTACTCGCGCGTGAACAAATAGGCAAGGAAGATTTCCTGTCGGAAGTTGAAAGTGAAATTAAATCCCTGACTGAGAGCGAAGAGAGCATGTCCACCCGCGGGGAGAGCAAAGGCAAATTAAAAAAAGAAGTTATGACCAAGCTCGGTAGCTTGGAACGGACCCGCGAAGTGGCTAAATTTATGGAGGTGTATGGAGAGGTGAAGAAAGAAAAAAATGTTCTAGATTATGATGATGTGCTCACTAGCCTGGTAAAAATAGTCGAGGTGTCAGAAGATGCCGCGGCAGACATCCGCGAGGCGTATCTCTACGTCCTGGTAGACGAGCATCAGGACTCCAGCCGGGTGCAGAATGAATTTTTGAAAAGTGTGTGGGGTCCGCTCGAGAGTCCGGATATTTTCGTGGTGGGAGATGATCGCCAGCTCATTTACGGCTTTTCCGGCGCATCCATCGAGCACTTTGCTGGCTTTAAGAAATCTTTTCCTGGCGCCAAGCTCATAACTCTGGTCAACAATTACCGCTCCACCCAAGTCATCCTGGATGCTGCGCACGCGCTACTTCAAAGCGTAATGTCGGACAAAAAGCTGATAAGCCAGTCGAAAGACAGCCACCCTATACGCCTAATAGAAGCCGGCAATCCGGAGGCGGAAATCATTGCCTGCGCCGCCGATATTAAATTGAAAATTGAAAATGGAAAATTGAAAATTGATGACTGTGCCGTCCTGGTGCCAAAGAATGTGCAGGCGCGGCAGGCGCTCGGAATATTACATCACGAAGGCTTGCCGGTGTCTTCCGGCGAGGGCCTAAACCTTTTTGATCAGGAAGAAACGCAGGCCTTTTTACACATTTTAAAAATATTGAGTACGGGAGACACGAATGCTCTGGCGCTTTCAATTCTGGACAAATATTCCGGTATTCCTCCGCTAGAGGCCCATGCGTTTTTCGCGGGGCGGAATATGCGGGAATTTTCCCTGACATCTTTTCTGCAAGAGAGCGCTCCCTCGCTGTTTACGAATAGCGTGGAATCTTGGAAAAATAAAATATCTAAATGGCTAAAAGATAAAGAGAAAAGTGATTTGCCTTCTTTAATTAAAACTATCGGCGAGGAACTTTTTGCCGCTCCAAGCGAGCAAGAGCTAGTCTCAGGTAAAGAAATTACGGATACGATACTAGATTTACTTACCAAACAAATAGAAAAGAATTCCCAACTTACACTTCCACAATTTGCTACTTATCTAGAGCGGCTAGAAACCTATGGTGACGAAGTGCCCATAATCGTGGGCGAGAAGGGGGGAGTAAAAGTGCTCACCATGCACTCGTCTAAGGGGCGAGAGTTTGATTATGTATGGATCGCGCATATGGATGAGTGGTCGCTCTCGGGGGGCCGGCGCGGAGGATTCGCCCTGCCGGAGAGTATTGCTGGCCGGGTAGAAGAACGGGATGTGGATGCCATCAAGCGTAAACTATATGTAGCTATAACTCGCGCCAAGAGGTTCTGCACGCTCTCGTATGCTACCTATTCTCACCGGGAGTTCGAGCAAGCCCTGGCTCGAGTGATAACGGAATTGCCGGAGGAGGTATTCGTTAAACAACCTGCCCGCGATGCTTCGCATAGCGATGCAGGCGGGAAAGCCAAATTAAATACTTTGCCCGAATTAAAAAAACTAACGAGAGCCAAATATGCCGAGCGATATGTTTCGGCTTCGCTCCTGAATAATTTCTTTGAGTGTGCCTGGAAGTGGTATTTTCAGAATTTACTTCAATTACCGACGCCACCGGCGGAGAGTTTGGAATTCGGTATTGCCATGCATGCGGTGGTGGACCAGATCCTAAAGATGCCAAAAGCCCCGAGCGACACGGAATTGGGGGAGCTAATAAGGGAAGTGGTTGCCAGAGGCAGAGGGGATGACAAGGCTCGCGCCAGGGCGGGCAGAGAAATAGAAAATGTACTCCAGGCATGGGTAAAGAATAGGCTGCCGGAAATAAAGCTCGCGCGCAAAACCGAGGAATCAATCTCCGCCACCGACAAGCGTTTTCCGCACCTGAAAATTTACGGCAAAATTGACTTGATTGAGAATTTAGACAAAAAAGAAGTCCGGGTTACTGATTTTAAAACCGGGAGTCTAAGGAAAAAGTCTGATATAGAAAAGCTGGATGATGAAGGCCGCATGAGCGGGAATTTAAGGCAGCTAGCTATGTATTCATATCTACTTCGCAATAATCCGAAGTGGGCCACCGACGCGCGCGAGAGCAGACTTGAATTCCTGGAAACCAAGAACCCAAAAGAAACTTTTTATGATCGGGTGATTACAACAGAAGATATTGATTTACTAGTGCAAGATATTGCAGATTATGATAATTTAGTAAAGTCAGGCGAATGGATAAATAGGGAGTGCCATTTCAATTCCTACGGCAAAGCCGGTGCCGTGTGTGAATATTGTGAACTGGCGAAAGTTCTTTGGGTTTAGCGAACGGTGGCCTTAAATATTTTGGCGGTTTCACCTTCCAATTTTTTGTGCACCTGGTCTATTTCCTCTGAAGTCAGCGTTCTGTCCAGTGATCTGTATGTTATGCGATAAGCATAGCTTATTTTGCCCTCGCCGAATTTTTCGGCGTTTTCATATTTATCGAGCAGTTCCACTTGCTCTACTAGCCCGGATGCGAGTTCCCGTACGAAATCAAAGTAATCATTTGGGATAAAAGTT
>DATDVS010000004.1:0-15233 GCA_036517535.1 Minisyncoccota bacterium | reverse complement strand
AAGGTAAACCAAACCGCCGACTACTAATAAGACGATCAAAAACCAAATTATTACATTGCCTTTTTGTTTATTCATGGCTCAATTATACACCATTACTGGTTAAATCAAATTGACTTCCGGCACCAATTTGATGCCGAATTTTTCAAATACAGAATTTATTACCTGATCCGCGAGCACCTTGATCTCCTGCCCTGTCGCATTGCCATGATTTACCAGCACCAAGGCCTGCCGGTCATGCACGCCGGCGTTGCCCACCCGTTTCCCTTTCCATCCGCACATTTCAACAAACCACGCGGCCGGAATTTTTATCGCGCCATCTTCCTCGAAGGAAGGCATATCCGGATAAATTTTTTTCATTTCTCGCAATTTTTCTTTTGAAATAAAAACATTTTTAAAAAAACTACCGGCGTTGCCTATGACAGCCGGATCGGGTAATTTGCTTTTGCGAATAGCAGTGACTGCATCGCTCACATCTTTTGATTTTTTAACCTCTACTTTATTCTGTTCCAAGTATTCCCGTAGGATTTTGTAGCTGATGTTCTTTTTTTCTTTTTTACTCAGACAAAGTGTAATGGAGATGACGAAATACTTATCCTGTAGTTCATTTTTAAAAATACTGTCACGGTACCCTAGTCGGCATTCTTCCCGGGAAAATACTCTGTGCTTGCCCGTCTTAAGGTCGCAGATTTCTACACCCTCTAAAACATCCTTGAGTTCGGCTCCATACGCCCCGATATTCTGCATCGGCGCAGCCCCGACGGTGCCGGGAATATAGGCCAGGTTTTCTATGCCCCAATAATTTCTATCTACAGTAAAGTTCACCAAATCGTGCCATACCTCTCCGCTCATACACTTTACCCTGACTTTAGCCTCATCTTCACTTAGGATGTCTATTCCTTTTAATTTATTGAGGACCACGATGCCATCAAAATCAGCGGTGAAAAGAACATTACTTCCGCCGCCTAGGAAAAACTTTTTGTTGTTTTTGAACTCCGGCAGGTCGCGGAGCTCTTGGAATTCGGCCTCATTTTTTACTTCTACGAAAAACTTCGCCCGGGCTGGGACACGGAATGTATTTAGTCCGGTTAGATCGTAATTTTCCAGAATTTGCATATTAGAGAATTTCTTTTTCCAGTTTTTTTTCTATCTCTTCTTCGCTGATCGGCTGAAGCATCTTTTTCAGCTCGGGATCCTGGGATATGTCCACGCCGTTCTTTTCGAGCAGGATAGCTGTCATCTTCATCAGCTTGGTAATTTCCTTCTCCGTAATGAGGTTGATCTGTAAATGGGTTTCTTCCCGCAGATCGTCCACCTTGAGGCTACGGTTCTGGGATATGAGGACGAAAATGGCGAGGATTATGGCTTCGAGTGAAACTACATTGGTCAAGAGGTTGAAGGGATAGGGGTCGAATGCCGGGATAAAGCTTATTTTATTGGTATTGGCAGTCAGCCAAAAAGCAAACAGTAGTACGTTGAAAACCAAAAAGGTCATACTGCCGGAGCTGAAGGTCATCCGGTCGGCTATTCTCTCCGCCACGGTTCTCCTAGCATCCGCCTTGGCTTTGATACTCCTTAAAATTTTTCTTTTGGGTCCTTCGCCGTCGCCAAACAACGAACGAAGAAATACGAGATGATTGTTTGACATGTTCGTGTATTGACTTACTCCCTAAGTATAACGGCGGAACCGTCTTTATGCAATTTAACCAATTTGGAGGCCTTGTTTTCTATCTCGCCGCCGTTTATGTACAGATCCACCGAATCACCAAAATAATTTTTTGCTTCCTCGATATTTTTTGCCGGAGGCAGGCCCTCCGGGTTGGCAGAGGGCGCAATCAAGGGCCCTGTTTCCAAAAGCAGGCTCCGCAACTCTGCCGACTCGGGCAGGCGAAAGGAGAGCGAATCGATAATGAAACTCGTGGGCTGTGTGAAGTTTTCTACAGCTTTCTTTTGCTCTTCCGAAAGTTTTATTGAAAATTTATCCAGTTCGTTTAAACTGCCGATCAAATTTATGCACGGTTTCTCCGGTAAGCGTTTTTTAATTTTATAAATTTTTTCTACTGTTTTTGGATTCAAAGCACTGCCGACTATGCCGTATATAGTATCCGTTGGCATCACTACAACACCACCGTTTTTTAGAATTTCTGTTAAGTTAGACATGGATTTTTCTATATCCTTTTTTTGTATGGTAAATTTTTACTTTATGATGCTTCGGCATTATTTTTTTCACATTTTCCGGCCATTCGACGAAAACTAAATTATTTTTATCGGCAATTATCTCTGGCCAACTTAAATTGTTTAATTCCTTTTCATTCTTCAGACGATACATATCAAAATGATACAGGAATTTAAACCCTCTTTGCTTCCCCCTTGTCAGGGGGAGAGGGTATTTCTTCATTATTACAAAAGTTGGGCTTGTTATTTTAGACTTTACCCCCAGGTTTTTCGCTACAAATTGAGTGAAGGCGGTTTTGCCTGTGCCCAGCTCGCCATAGAGCCCCACCACAGAATTTTTGGATTTGAAAACTTTTTGTAAAAATTCCTTCGCTATTTTTTTTGTTTCCAGTTTGCTTTTGGATACCACCATACTGGGGGCCTATTCGGTTACGCTCCGAATCTGAGAGCTCCACAAGCTCGCGTGCTGCTATTACACCATAGGCCCCATGTACCGGTAGTTATACCAAAAAATAAGCCCGATTGCCACTGCCTTAGCCCGCAATAATCTGCGCCGCGTAGGCCAGATTTTGGGTGAGTAGAGTTAAAATAAAGATCAGAATTGAAATAAAAGCGGAAACGAAGCACCACATGCAACCTTTTTTCAGAATAAAAAGCTGCACATATACCAGGTAGAGCGAGAAAACAAAGGCTCCGGAGGACAGAACGGTCAAGAATAAAACCAAGGGGGGAGAGCCGGCGCCCGGAGTAAACATTAAAACGGTGTAAGACAAAAATATCAGGGCATAGTAGGTCATCCCGAAGATTTCCAGCGGCACACCCATAAAGCGCGAGTAGTCGCTGTGCACCACGGCATGGCAATCGAACTTTATCGGACATACCAGCGGAGCCTGGTTGGGCTTCTTGTGTTTGTAAATATGCCGGGCGACCATGAAACCCGAAAAGGCCAGAAGCCAGATCATCAGGCTCGAGGAAACATTGGCTAATATGTTAAAAAGGCCGTTCATTTTTTTTAGTATAACATTATAACATAAAGCAAGACGGCCGGGTCCTCGTGGGTACGAGAACACCGGCCGGTAGCCTACTTATCGTCGGGGACGATGACCTGTCTTCCGACCCTCCTCGATTCGACGCCCTTGGCGTCCGCCGCGAGGAACTCGGCGTTGGTGATGATCTCTCGATCTGGTGGGGCCGACCCAGCCATGATGACCGCGCGACGTTCTGCGGGAGTGGTTGCGGCCATGTACTGACTCCACCAGTCCATCTGCATCTTCATCGATACGCCTTCTTTCCGCAGGCCGGGTTGGTCAGCCGGCAGAGCACCGCGCAGTTGGCGGGGTGCCGGTGGGACTTGTCCGCGGCCGCTTCATCCGCATACTTGCCGAAGCCGTCCCCGATCTCGGTGCAACCCGGGATCGTCGCCACGAACGCCATCCAAATCGGTGCCTTCCGGTCGATGGGTCGGACTTCCCCACCCAACGACCTGACTCGCTCCATCGCTGTCATACAACTCCTTTGGGGTACAATGCCCCGTGTTCAAACTCAATAAAATAATACTTAAAATATAAGAAAAATCAATAGCTTTATAGAGTTTCCTGCTTGAGCAGTATTGGTGTGTCGGTAATTTCAATATCAAACCTAACCCGCCCAATGACCTGCCCGCGGGTAGTAGCAACGTCTACCCGCCAATGCCCGGGAAATATATTCTCTTTTTTTGAAAATCCTCGATAGCCTTCATTTCTGCCTCCGCGGATAGGAAAAGTTATTTTTGTGGCACTGACCCACTTACCTTCTAGATTTAAATACTGCCAGTCATGGACTATGTCGATTTGCAATTCAGTCGGTGCAAAAACCGAACTGAAGACATACACCGGTTCCCCCGCTCTCAAATGCACGCTCTGGACCCCGCCAAATTTTTCCCTCCAAGTATCCACTTCACCCACTGCGACATATTGGCCGCTAGATTTCTTTTCTACCGAATGATACACATCGCCCGCCTTCAGTGAGAGCGGTATGGGTGGAATTATGTTCGCAAAATAAAGAATGTTGATAAAAATATAGAGGCCAAGCACTGTAACCGCCAGGAATCTGGCATTGCCTTGATATCGCTCCGGAGTAAAACGATAAATAATAAAAATAAGAACACTGATCAGCCCTAAACTCACCAGACCGCTTAACAGAAAGGTGCCAGCTCCCATTTTTTTAGTAAGCACAGGGATAAAAAAAATAGAGAAAGAAAAAACAGAGACAAAATAAATCCCCACCTGGAAAACCAGCTTGGAGTATCTCTCTTTGAAAAATTCATTGCCCACTAAAAGAGCCAAAAGTATCAGAACGAAAGCCCCGCTTGTAAATAAAGATGCGCTTTTAGAATAAAAGACCACAAAAGCGCTGAAAAGTCCTCCGAAGGCGAACTGAATTAGAAAGGGTAGGAACGTGTAAACGTTTTCAAAAATTTCCTTGGGTAATTTGCCACTTTCATACAAATTTATTATTACTATGCCAATACCGGAGCAGAGGAGATACAGGACAATAAAAAAATTGTCCCAGAAGAAATCTATCCGGTTTAAAGTGAAATAATCAAATATAAAACCCAAGAATAGGGTGAGTGCCGAGAGAGTGGCCTCATATTTATGGAAAAAGATTTTTATTGTATGCATTGCAAGTTGTGCGCGGGGAGAGATTTGGCTACCACGTAGCCAGGTGCTTTTCTGGTTTTGCTCAGCAAAACATAGAAAAGCCTTTCAAATCTTAGCACACAAAAAGCAGTTTTTGTGCGCGGGGGGAGATTTGAACTCCCATGGGATTGCTCCCGCTACCACCTCAAGGTAGTACGTCTACCAGTTTCGCCACCCGCGCTTGTAAATTAGTATTGTATCAAATTTATTCCGCGGCCACTGCTTCTTCGTCGGAATTTGCAGAGCGCATCTTGCGGCGGACGTCTTTGACCGCCTTGGTGCGGATATAGTAGAGCTTGCTGCGTCGAGCATTTGCTTTGCGGACAATATCCACTTTGTCGATCATTGGAGAATACAGCGGGAAAATTCTCTCCACCCCTACGCCGGAAGCTATCCTGCGAACGGTAAAAGTCGCTCCCGGTTCACGGCCGTGCTTCCTGGCCAATACCGTACCCTCGAAAGCCTGCAGGCGAAATTTGCCCTTTTCTTCTGGAATCTTGGACCACACCCGGACGGTGTCCCCCGACTGAAAGTCGAGCTTGGACCTGGCCTCGATATCCACCGGACTAAATTTGATTTTGCTTATCACGTTTCCTGCCATAGTTGAAATACTCTAGCATAGAAAATTTTACAAATCAAACCTCACCCCTTTCTTCCCCCCCCCTCCTTGGCAAGGAGGGGGCTAGGGAGAGGTCAGGCAAATTCCTGCTGGTAACACTCCACGCAATAAACTATCTCCGGCCGCTCTGGAGCATAAGGTGTATAAATCTCTTTTTTACATTTCGCACAATTACGATGATACATACCTGGTTTATTTTCCTTGCTAAACCTTCTATCTTCTCGGCATTTAGGGCACTCGTGCGGTAGAGGCAATCCCAACTTACGCAAAAGGTCAAGTTCGCCTTTAACAATCCTGTATCCCCTTTTGCAGCAGGAACACTCAATAACCTCCTCCAAAAGAGAATCGGTGGTTTCGGCTACAGTCTCGGGTAAGGACTCTGGTTTTATGGTACATTTCACATTTGGATTTTCTGCGGCGTCCCAAGAATAACCTTCCCGGATAGCTTCTTCCTTGGTCTTGGGCAAGAATCTCATGGCATTGGATTTGTTGTAGGCAAACTTGCCAAAGCCTGGCGAGAAAAATTCTCCATAGCTCCATTTCCTTCCCAGCTTGTCTACATAAGTATTCTTTTGCATGTCTTCTATGATTTCTGCTCGAAGTTTTTCGTATTCGTCTTTGCTGTATTGCTTGTTCAGAATACAGTAGCTTTTTCTTTTTAAATTCACACAGCCAAAATTGTTTTTTCCAGCGACTGACCAATGGCAATACTCGCTATTTAACGCATCTGGAAAACAGTGCGAAGCAAATTTGCAGTTGCTCGCTCCCTCCCCTACCTGCAAGCACTCATATAGCATCTCCACATGGTTGCCCCAGCCGGTGTAATCCATGCAATCTCTGGAACCATCCACAGTTATGAGCTGGCACCACTTACAATTTTCAGCTCCATTTAATATGTAGCACTCTTTCGAATTTTTAGAAGTATATATGTATTCGCCTGTAACATTTAAATTGAAAGAATGGCCATGATATTCACGATATGGCTGAGTCAGCCAAAATTCGTCTGCTTTTTTATTTACTTCTTGTAAACCTTGCCACGTATCAAGTTTCATTTCTTTTATCTTTTTCTCATATTCTTCTTTTGAATATTGAATATTAAAAATACAATTTTTAGCCCCCCGTAAATTTACGCACCCCACACAGTCAGTGCAACCATAGCAATTGCGAGAAAACCAAACGTCTACACAATCGTCGCATTCTTCGCAAAAAAGAACCCTGTAACCCCTGATAAAACTCCTCGACCCGTAGCATAATTCAGATTTCCATCCTCGTATACAATCCGCGCTCCACTTCAGTGTATTTAAAATAGAAGAGTAATAAACATTTTCGCAAAAATCCGCCCAGGAAACTAAGTAGCAATTCTTGGAATAAGCGATGGAGTTCGAATATTCGCAATTTTTTAAAGTAGAGTAAGAAGTCTCGAGAGTGGTGTAAGGAGTTTTTTCAGAAAGTTCTTGCACTTGCTCTAGGAATGGCCGGAGCGGATCATAATCCATGGCGTACTCGCTACCGTCCCAATCATCCGCCCACCAGCAGAGCTGGCAATACACAGTAAGTTCCTTGCTCGGCGGGAACATAGAGAGGGCCCGCTTGCCGCACTTGTTGCAATTACGCCAAAAAAGTGACCAGCTATTGGCACAAGAAAGCCGTCGGGCCATCCGGCACTCCGGGCACCAGGTCGGCGGCGGGACCTGCATTTTTTCGTAGAATTTAAAATCCTCCGGCTCTATCGTGAAGTCTTTTTTACAGTTTTGGCAGCTTCGGGTTTCTTCTTTCACTTTAATAGTTTAGCAAATTCTTTGGGTAGGGGTGACTCCACTTTTACACTTTTACCTTTCAAATCCTTAAATTCGATAGAGCAGGCATGCAGCATCATCCGACCCCATCCCTTCTCTTTTGGATTATACAAACTATCACCGGCCACCGGGTGGTTTAAATATTTCATATGCACGCGGATTTGGTGCGTACGGCCTGTTTTCGGCCTGACTTCTAAATATGTAAAGGGCTTCGCCTGCTCTAAATTTTTAGCCGTGTCGGAGCCCGTCGGATTTTGACGGGTAAAGCGGGAAAAATTTTGAGCAGGCGAAGCCATAAATCTTTTCAACACTTTATATTCTGTCACCGCTTCTCGCATTTCTCCCCTCGCGCCTCTGCCTGCCAACCGACGACGGAAGTCGGCCGGGCTCCGGCCGATTGGTTTATTTATTATTCCTCTGTCGTTTTTTACATTGCCGGATACAATCGTATTGTAAACTTTTTTTATAGTACGCGCTTGGAACTGTTTCTTTAAGAATTCATGAGCTTTATTATTTTTAGCGAGGAGCATTACTCCTGATGTTTCACGGTCAAGGCGGTGAGCCAGGATGTATTTAGGAAATTTCTCTAGGATTTCATCTACTAAAATCCCCGACTTCTTGTCGATTGCTAAAATATCTTTGTCTTTATACAAAACTTTCATTTTAAGAAGAAATTTTGCGATAACGATTGACCGCAAGCGGCACAAAAACAATCAAAATACCGGCGATCCAGGCCAATGAATACCACAGGTTGTTGCCAAGTGGCAGCCCTAAAGACAAAGCTCGCACCACATTGACCGTGTAGGTGATCGGGTTGTGCTCGGCGAAAGTTTTCACCACACCGCTTAGGGTTTCAAGCGGCACGAAGATGGAGCTCGCAAAAGCCAAAGGGAATACCCAAATAAATCCGGCAGTTTGGGCCGTTTCCACATCTTTCACGGCCAATCCTATGGCCGCAGAAATCCAGGAAAAAGCAAAGCCAAAGAGCACGGTCAGGAGCACTCCGCCCAAGTAATTAAACACCCCGTGCTCGATGCGAAAGCCGATCATGTAGCCGACCGCCGTCATAATGCCGATAACAAACAGATTGCGAATGCTCTCCGACATTGTGCGACCGGCGAGCACGGCGGAGCGAGCCATGGGGAGGGAGCGGAAGCGGTCAATCATCCCGTGCGTCGCATCCTCGGCCAGACCCACTCCCGTCATCATCGAGCCGAACAGTACGGTTTGCACCAATATCCCCGGCAAAAGAAACTGAATGTATTCGACACTGCCGGACTTGATCGCGCCGCCGAAAACATAGGCGAACAAGAGCACGAACATGATCGGCTGGATGAAAGAAAAGACCACCAGCCGGGGCAAACGGCGGTAACGCAGTAAATTACGCTTGAGCATTACCAGGACATCTGAAATTAAGTAGTTGTTTAACATATATTTATTCTTTTATTGCGGTATCATGGCCGGTCAGCTTCATGAATACATCATCGAGCGACGGCCGGCGGAGCATGACATCGGATAATTTTAATTGCTTGGCATCAAGCCCCCGAACAACTTCGACCAGAATTCCCGCACCCTTCCCGGTCGGCATGGTCACTATGCCCGTATCGGTGTTGGCATGCGGATCGCCATCCCCATATTGCCTTATGACTTCGATGGCTTTTGCTGCGTCGGCGTGATTTTGCATATGAAGCTCTAAAACATCGCCGCCGACCTGGCGCTTGAGCTCGTCGGGTGAACCTTGCGCAATAATGTGTCCGTGGTCCATTACAAAAATATATTTTGCCAGCTGATCCGCCTCTTCCAAGTATTGTGTAGTGAGCAGTACGGTGGTCCCCCCTTCTACCAAGTCGCGAATAATGTTCCACATAGAGAACCGCGACCGCGGATCGAGGCCCGTAGTCGGTTCATCTAAAAATAAAACCTGTGGTCGCATGATTAAGCTTGCAGCCAGGTCCAGGCGGCGGCGCATTCCGCCGGAGTAAGTTTTCGCCGGGCGGTCCGCGGCGTCTTCGAGGTCGAATTGCCGGAGGAGTTCGGCCGCACGGATTTTGGCCTGTTGTTTCGTTAAGTGATATAGCCTCGCCACCATTTCCAAATTTTCCCGGCCACTTAAAATTTCATCTATGGCCACAGACTGCCCAGCCAGCCCTATAACTGAGCGTAGCTTCTGCGCGTCACGCACCACGTTAAATCCTGCCACCGTGGCTGCTCCGGATGTGGGAACTAGGAGTGTGGTCAATATCCGGACTAGGGTCGTCTTGCCGGCGCCATTCGGGCCCAAAAGTGCCGTCACTTGCCCGCGCTTCACCGAGAGACTCACGTTATCGAGGGCTGGGACTTTGCCATAATGCTTGCTTACGCCACTGACATAAATAATGTCTCCGCCCGGGACTCCCCCACCCACTCCTCTAGGAAAATGCTCCAAAACAACCTCCAGAATCTGGTGCATCTGCCAGCCGGCGTTGAGGAGAGATTGGATGATCTCTTCATTCGGAAGGCCTTGCCTGTGGGCTTCTTGTATATAATTGTGCACTGGATGGTCAGTCATACTGGAAAAATATGCGCTTTTCGCCCACTATTGTCAAGAATTCTTGAATTAATCCCCTTTTTACTGTATAGTTCGGAAATGCGCGGTTAGCTCAGTTGGTAGAGCGCTTCATTTACACTGAAGATGTCGGGGGTTCGAGCCCTCCACCGCGCACATGAGAAATGCCCCTGTAGTTAAATGGATATAACCGCGGACTTCTAAGCCGCTATTCGAGGTTCGATTCCTCGCGGGGGCACAATTCATAACTTAGAGCGATGGGTCAACCAAAGTGGAAGGCGAAATTATTATATCTCGCGAAATATTTTTTCTTTCCGCAAAGTAATCGAGAGCCTTGTCTATCCTTTCTTTTCTCACTGCCTTGGCCTCCGCGCCAGGTGCGCCTGCGGGCACTGTGGCTTCCGTATTAATTGATTGGAAAAGGTAGAAACTAAAAACAAATGCGGTCAACGCGAGAATGATCCCCCCTGACAGCACCGCGTACCAATAAAATGCGGGATTTATTTTGTTTCCGTGTTTCCGTCTATTTTTATTTGTAAATAATTTTATTTCCATGATTATTGCGCAAAGGTTAGAAGTTTGACCCGGATAGACGCCTCCCAGGAAGGTGTTTTGGTATCCAATTTTTTTAAATCAAGGAAGGTGAACTCTAGCTCATAAGGCGAATTCTCGAGGAGTCGGATAAATTTGTAGATCGACTCAAAGCTGCCGGCGGCTCTGAGCGACACCGTAAGACCCGCGTTCCCTCCTCCGTTGTCGACAAAGGTTATCTCTCCCTTCGCGCCGACCTCTCTCGCCAGCCTCTCGAGCATATCCAAGAGCGGAACCACATCGGAACTCGCTATGAAATGAGCCGTGAGCTCTTCTTTTTCTTTGTCTATCAGACGGATAGAATTTTGGAGGGATTTAATGTCGTTCTGGCGGGACATTTCCTTCTGCCAGACGGCCTCGGCTCCCTCGGCTAGAACGATATTTTTATTCACCGCCCGGTACAGTGAGAAAAACACCACAGCAGACAGCGCAAGAAAGATGAAGGATATCAATAAAGGCAGTTTGGATAAAGCGGATCTCATATCAGTTGGGAATAAGGGTAAGTGAGAATTTTATATTCGACCCAGCGACAAAATTGGAGATCGGCAAATTGACTTTCTTGAAGGAGGCATCGTCCTCGAGCGCTTGGCGGAACAAAAGCAGGCGCTCTCTGGAAGGCGCGATACCGCCCACAGTGATTTCTGGAGCAGGCACCTGGCCCTCGGGCGAATCATCCCTGGGAAAGTCATAGGAGATCTGCGTGATTTTGATACCCGGCATTCTATGCAGAACGGTTTGATTGATCACCCGGAGTGAAACTTCAAATTTATTTTTCTGTCCGCTTTCGACGATATCCAGCTTGCCGCTCAGGTCCTTGATTTCAGCCAAAGTCCTTTGGTCCAGCGGCGGCATCGGCTCATTTTTCTGATCTTCCAATTTCAAATTGGCCAAATTTTTCTTCACCGAGGAAAGGAAATAAGCCGGCAGAAGCGCTACGGAGGCCGTGAGGAACACCACGGCGAGCACGACCAGAGACACCACCATGAGCCGGTAATAAAAATTCCGGGCCATCTTCTTTTTCTCTTGATTTGGAATCAAATTGATCATAATTATCTCTCAAAGTCCCCCAACGCAAGCCCGATCGAAGCGGCAAAAGAAAGGGCTCGTTTGAAACTGATGTCCGGAATATATTTCTCCGTGTTTACTATGTTGATCCAGACGTTGCCCATCTCCACTTTGTTCTTCGTGCTAATCGCAAAGTATTCCGGCAGGCCGATCAGGTTCGAGTCGCCGCCGCAGAGGATTATTTCTCTGATCGGCGGATTGTTTCTCCCGTCTTCATCCTTGTGGGTATGCCAATACAGGAAATGTTTTTGTACTTCATCCCGGAGTATCGCTACGCCGCCAAGGAGCACCGGTGAAATCTCTTTGTTTGTCGCGTTCCTTTTCAGGCCGTATTCTTTTTTCATATTTTCGGCCTCCTCGGCGCTTACGTTAAAACTTTTTTGGATCATGTTGTTCAGCGTAAACCCGCCCACATCGAGGGTGGAAGTGAACATCGCCACTCCGCTCGAGATGATGAAAATGCCAGTGCGCTTCTCGCCGAAGTCCACGATCATATAAGTGTCGGGGTCGCCCTGCTCGATCACGGAGCGAGCAATGGCTTGGGCTTCAAGCTCAAAAGATTGCACGGAGATCATCGCTCTGTCGAAGATAAGTAGATAGTTCTCGATAACATTTTTGGGAATAGCCGCGACTTCGAGGTGTAAATTATCTTTGTCTTCGGACAATAGTTCATAATCAAAAATGGTGTCTTGGGCCGCGATCGGTATGTGCTCCTCAAGTGAAAGCTCTATCCCCTCCCTGATACTCTTGAGGCCATCCTTGCCCAGCTTGAGCCCAAAAAGGTAAACTTGCTCCTCCGGCAAGGAGACCCGGACCGATTTGATCCCTTCTTCCCTCCGGAGAGATATTAAAATTTCCTCCATGCGTTTCGAGTCTTTGATTTTGCCTGATTCGATGATACCCGGCGGAATTTTTCGCTCGCCATGCCTGCCGACCCGGATACCATTTCGGGTTTCGATAAGTTCTATGAACTTTAGTGATTCGTCCGAGAGGTCAAGCCCGAAAGACCGACTACGCAAATATGAAGGCACGGGGAAAATCCTAGAAAAAAATCTAGAGAAAGAATTTTGGGATAAAGTACCCGCCATTACAACAGTATAACCTTTATTTGGCGTGAGTTCCAACCGGAATTTCCAAATTCGGCTCCAGTAAGGAGAATTTCCCGTCATCGGTCGAAACAGCCAGGATCATCCCCTGGCTTTCCAGCCCCCGGATCACTCGGGGCTCGAGATTGGCCACAAACATGCACTTTTTGCCGACAAGTACGGAGTGGTCGGGAAAATAGGGAGCGATACCGGAGATTACTTGGCGCGGCTTATCTTCACCTAAATCAACAGAGAGCCGGAGCAACTTGTCCGTATCCGGCACTTTTTCGACAGAGAGTATTTGTCCCACTATTATTTCTACTTTTTTAAATTCCTCAAGGTTAATCATTTGATTTATTATTTTTCCTGTCCAAATATCTTTGTAATATGAGCGCGGCGGCTCCCGCATCCGCCCCGTTTTCGCCTTCTTTATACCTCCGAGCTTCCACCGTCGTTAAAAATTCCTTTTCGCGGTGGACCAACAGCTTGAACTTTTTTTCCAGCTTGGAAATAAAAAATTCTATTTCCCTCTGCAGGGCATTCGGTAGCCCGGCAAAATCCATCGACTCCCCCACCACTATTTCTTTCACTCCTTCACTGGCTATCACCGCCTCGAGTTTCTTCCACAGCTCACCGTTATTTTTGACTATTTCTTTTGGGAAGGCCAGCCGGCCATTCTGGTCCGAGACCGCGAGCCCTACCCTCTTCGTGCCGTAATCTATGCCTAAAAATTTCATGCGGAGGCGGTGAGATTCGAACTCACGGTGCCTTGCGGCACTCCTGTTTTCAGGACAGGTGCACTAAACCACTATGCGACGCCTCCAGAGTGCTTACTTACTTGATGTCAATGACTCCCAGGCACGCGAGAAATCTTTCTTTACGGCGTGCCAAGTCTTTTTCTGAATGTGGAAAACGTAAATTAATTCCAGGATACTGGCAGTATTTAACAAAAGAAGGGCGACAAACCATTTTTTGTGATTATGTTTGGCCGCCATCCAGACAGCATAAACCTTCCAAACCAGGACCCAAATCAATAAAATTATCGCCACTACTCCAGTAATCCCATGTAAAATCCCCAAATTGATCATACCTTTACAATACCAGAGAAGTTCCTTTTATGCCAGCCGATAGTATTTTAAAGACGCAAAAGTGCTATAATATTGGTATGTCCCGATCAAAGAACATATTAATAATAATTATCGTATTGCTGGCTGTCGGCTTGGGAGTTTTCTTCTGGAATTCCAAATCTGCTGTGGCGCCAGGGGGCAATCCGGACTGGAAAACTTTTACCGACCCGAACAGCGGGGCGACTTTCTCATATCCTCCGGAGCTCGGAACAAAATATATTTCCACTATAGACTGGCCGCCAGCCGTATACATACCGGAAGACGGATTTGGTGGAGAATTTACTTGTACCGAAGCTGGTAATGAAACGGACCGAGCCGGGAAAACCGAAAAGAAAACCATCAATGGGCATGATTATTGCGTGACGAGAGTTGCCGAAGGCGCAGCCGGGAGTATTTACACTCAATATGCCTACGCTTTTGAGAAAGACGATGTAACGACAATACTCACTTTCAGCCTCCGCGCTACGCAATGCGGCAACTATGACGACACCGAAAAGGCCAAGTGTGAAGCCGAGCGCGCCAGCTTCAATATCGACAGCGCCATCGACCAGATCGCTTCGAGCCTAGAGCTGTAATTTTTGCTACAATATATAAGTATGGATAAATTATCTTGGTCGGCACTCGAATACGAGCCCAAGGAGCGCGGAGGCGACTGGTTCTGGGCGCTTGGGGTTATCGTTGCCGCCGGGGCCGGGGCATCTGTCATCTACAATAATTATTTCTTTGCGGCTCTTTTGATTCTGGGTGGATTCCTGCTCGGATTTTTTGCAATGAAAGAACCAGAGCTGGTGGAATATGAGCTCGGCAGTAAGGGCCTCAAGATCCGCGACCGCCTTTATCCATACGAGAATACAAAAGCTTTCTTTGTACAGATCCCCTCGCCGGAGCATGAAGAAATCATAAAGCCGATGCTTTTTGTAAAAACCGAAAGGCCGTTCCTGCCGGTGCTCTCTATTCCTATAGAAATAGAAATGGCAGAAAAGATCCATGCTCGCTTCGCCGAAAAAAATGTTCCGGAAGAAGAAATGAAGGAACACGTGTCGGAGAAAATAATGGACGCCTTGGGATTTTAATTTATGGTGCCCTCGCCAGGAATCGAACCTGGATCGCAAACTCCGCAAGCTCGCATTTTATCCATTAAACTACGAGGGCTTTTCTTATAATCAGACTATCAGTTTTGAATAAAAAGTCCAGGTACTTTTTTATCTAAAAACTTAAGCTATGTTTAACAAACTTTAATTAATTATTTTTTAATAATTCTATTTTGACTTTTGGATTTTAAGTGGTATAAATGAAGAGAACGGCCGGCAAATGCCGCGCCAAAAATTTCTGTTCATCGTAACACAACACTCTATCACATAACCACGGAGAGACACCATGAAACGCATCGGATGGATGATGGTTTTACTGCTCGTCGTTTTACTTCCCGCTCCCGCGGCCGCGCAGGACAAGGCCATCACCAACCAGTGGCCGGTGTGCAAGCCAGGCGGCTCGCCGGCCGCCAAAGGAACACCGCCGGCCGACGTCCACATCTTCAAGTCACCCGGCGGCCCAG
>DATDVS010000003.1:0-27520 GCA_036517535.1 Minisyncoccota bacterium | reverse complement strand
TCGACATAGCGGGCAATAAGAAAACCCAGGTATTTGATTCGCCTTTCACGGAGTGGATCACTTCTTGGCCAAGCGCAAAATTAATTACTCTTACCACCAAGGCTTCAGGCGCCGTGCCGGGATATATGTACGCCATCAATCCGGACAGAAAAGATTTGGCTTTTATTTTGGGTGGTGTCAGCGGGCTTACGACCTTGACAAGTCCGAGCGGAAAATTGGTATTATACACCGACAGTAATTTGTCGCTGAATATTTATAACATCGACACCAAAACAGCAAGCGCCCTCGCGCTGAGAACCCTGCCCGAAAAATGTGTTTGGGGTGCGGGGAGCGACGTTATTTATTGCGCAGTCCCAAAGGCCACGCCTCCCGGCTCGTATCCGGACGTTTGGTATCAAGGTGAAGTGTCCTTCAATGACCAGATTTGGAAAATAGATGTGGCTAGCGGAAATACAACCCTGCTCATTGATCCTCTTGCTTTGGGCGAAGAGATCGACGGGATTAAGCTCGCCCTGGATGAGAAGGGGGCGTACTTGCTTTTCATAAACAAAAAAGATTCTATCCTCTGGGAACTGGAGCTTAAATAAATACGACCCTCCCTAATCCCTCCCTTAGCAGGGCGGGAGGATTCTCTCCCTTGTGAAGGGGGAGTGCTGAAAGCGAGGGGGTTAGCTGGATCCGATGTATTTTATAACTACCCGGCGGGTTGGGCCCACTCCGGAGGATTCGGTTTTGAGGTCGGTGGCCTCGGCCAGGAACTCGTGCACGATCCGGCGCTCAAATGCGGACATCGGATCGATTTCAATATTTGATTTGAAATAGCGGGCGCGCTCGGCCATCATATGCGCGATGGCGCGCACAGAGTCCACGCGTTTCTTCTGGAAACCGTTGATGTCGATCAGGAAATTAGGCTCTGCCTCCGCGTTTTCGGTTATCCTTCGCACCAAGTGGTTTAGGGCGTGTAGCGCTTCGCCATCGCGGGAGATAAAAAAATGCGGCTCCGATACTTCCACGTTGTACCAGGTGCTACCCTTATCGTCCGCCTCCGCCACTTCTATCACTTTGATCCCGGTTTTTTCAATTATTTCTTTAATTAGATTTTTTGTTTGCATAAATTTGCTGAGCGATTGAAAAGACGTTGCTGGTGATCCAGTAAAGAGCAATGGCCCCCGATACGCTGTAGGCAATGAAGGCCACAATAATCGGGAAAATATACTTCATCTGCATGTGCATGCTCTTGTTGAAACTCTCCCCGAAGGACCCGGCTCCGCCACCTGCTGGCGCTGCGGGCTTGGGCATAAAGTAGGCCTGGAAGTACTGGGATGCCCCTGCCAGAAGGGCCAGGACCAGGTTTTTTTGGCTGATATCCACCAGGCCCAGGAAGAGCATGTTCATTTTATCCGGAGCGTGGATAAATGAATAAAGGACCCCGTTGTCGAATTTTATTCCTTTCAGGAATACATAATAAAGGGCCAAAATGATGGGAATCTGTATCACCACCAGCAGGCAACCGGAAAATGGATTGGTTTTGTGCTGGCGATAGAGCTCAAATGTTTGGGCCGCCTGCTCTTCCTTACTCAATCCGCTTTTTTTGATCTTTTCCAGCTCGGGAGAAAGCAAGGTCATTTTCCCCTGACTCTCGAGAGAACGCTGGGAAAGGGGATAAAGAACCAGTTTAACCAAAATAGTAAGGGCTATTATGGCAAGCCCCACATCGCCGCCCGGGGCAATAGAAACTAAAAAGGCCAGCAGGTTGACCAGGGGGTTATATAAAAGTGTATCCCAAATACCGCTAAGCATTTTCTCATTCTATATGAAAAGCCGGGAAATTGCCAGAATTCCGTTTATTTCTTTTAGTTTTTTTACTTTACGGGGTCGATATGATTTTTCTGCCACGGGTGACAGCGCAATACTCGAACGAAAGAAAAGTAGGCGCCCCTGGCGGCTCCGTGCTTCTGGATAGACCCTTTGGCGTATTCTGAACAAGTCGGGTAAAAACGGCAGGAGGGTTTTCTCGGTAGGCGCTGATATAGACTAATTAATTTTATTAAGAATGCTTGCAATTTCATTGTCCAGTATATTTAGATTATCTTCGTATTTTTTAAATATAAAAGCCCCTGCGACTGGCGGCAAGCGGTCCAGATATTTATTTAGAGCGGCATACCCCCGCCGGCGCAGTAGATTCCTCTTTACCGCGCTTCTCGAAACACTCTTCGGTGCGATAAAAGAGATTTTCGCAGTCCTATTATTTATAAACTTGAAACTAAGGCTGGGGGAACTCACACTCCGGCCTTTTTTAAAGATTTGCTCTATTGTTTTTTTGTCCGCCCGGCTTTTTTTTGGGGTCATCCTAAACCGAGAGCCTGGCTCGGCCTTTGCGCCTTCGCCTTGCGAGAACTTTCCTCCCGGTCTTGCTTTTGGACCTGACCAGAAACCCGTGGGTTTTGGCTCGCTTTCTTTTTTTAGGCTGATATGTTTGAGACATGGGTTAATCCTACTATATTATCCACAGATTATCAACACAGTTAGTAAGTTTTGTGAAGTTTCATAAACTTGCAAAGTAGTATACTATGCGAGCGATGAATACGAAACAGCTTTGGAAAAATTGCCTGGCTGAAATCGAGGGGGTGCTGTCAAAAGCTAATTTTAGCACCTGGTTCAAAAATACCACTATTTTAAAGGAGGAATTGGGTATAATCTACATCGGGGTACCGAATGAGTTCGTACGCGACTGGCTCAAGAATAAGTATCACAAGCTGATCACCAAAACCGTTGCCGATGCCTACGAGAATATGCGGGCAGTCGAATACATTATAGCCAAAACCGATTCCGCCAGACAGGAGCTGCCTGTTTCCAATGAAACGTATGTAAATAAGGAGCTCCCACTTAAAGACCTGTATATCAACCCGGAAGACAACCTGAACCCGCGTTATCATTTCAACTCTTTCATCGTCGGAGGCTTCAATGAGCTCGCCTATGCCGCGGCCCAGGCGATAATCGAAAACCCCGGCACCAAGTACAACCCGTTTTTCATCTACGGGGGCACGGGCCTCGGTAAAACCCACCTCCTCCAGGCCGTGGGGAACAGCGTTAAGGAAAAGTACCCGAACAAAAAGGTCCATTACATGACCCTGGAGAAGTTCGCCACCGATTTTATAAACTCCTTGCAGAACAACAAAGCGAATTCTTTCAAGGAAAAGTACCGCAAGTACGACCTGCTCATCATTGACGACATTCAATTCATCGGAAAAATGGAAAAAATTCAGGAAGAGCTCTTCCACACCTTCAACACTTTCCACGAGAACAACAAGCAGATCATCTTTTCCTCCGACAAACACCCCAACTACATCCCGGAGCTGGCCGATCGGCTGAAGTCTCGCTTTGCCGCCGGAATGATCGTGGATGTCTCCGAGCCGGAATATGAGTCCCGTCTCGCAATACTTAAAGTTAAGCTGGAAGAGCTTAGTATGGAGCTCGAGCAGGAAGTGGTGGAATACGTGGCCAGTGCTATTGAGGGCAACATCCGCGAGTTGGAGGGCAGTTTAAACAGCATCGTGCTTCAATACAGGCTTAAAAATAGGCCTCTTTCGCTTATGGAGGTGAAAAATCTGCTCAAAAACAACATGCGCCCGAAGAAGAATATAGCAATCAAAGACGTGGTAAAAATAGTCAGCGACCACTATAAACTTGAGGAAGCATCCATTTACGAGAAAACCAGAAAAAAGGAAATTGTCCGGGCTAGGCAGGTGGTGATGTATCTCTTGCGCGAGGACTTCAATGTATCCTACCCACTAATTGGGCAAAAACTTGGGGGAAAGGACCACACAACTGTCATTCACTCGTGCTTAAAGATCAAAAACGACTTGAAAACCGACCCACAACTTTTACAAGAATTGGATCAAATACGGGTGATGTTTAAATAAAAAAAAGTTATCCAACTTAAGTTAAATATAAAAACATAAAAATATTCATATAAATCAAATCAAAATAATTTTATCCACTTATCAACACACCTAATAGTATTAATAGATTAAATATATAAAATATAAACAATTATGAAACTAGAATGCGGGATTGAAAAACTAAAAATCGGAATATCTCAGGCAGAAAAAATAACTGGGAAAAACCTAACCCTTCCGGTTTTAAACTCAATTCTTTTAATTGCATCGGGAAAATCTTTAAAACTTAGATCTACGAATTTAAGCCTTGGGGTAGAGGTAGAAATACCAGCAAAAATAGAAAAAGAGGGGATTGTGGCAGTTTCTGGATCGGTGTTATTTGGAATATTTTCCAACATTTTTCAAAACGAGAACGTTCAACTTGAGGGATTGGATGGAAACCTATTAATTAAAACAAAAAAGAACAAAATAAAACTAAAAGGCCAGCCCCACGACGACTTCCCCACAATCCCCACTGTTGCCGGCAAGACTTTTGAAATAGAACCAAAGAAGTTGGTGGACGGTATAAAGTCGGTTTACTACAGCTCTTCCGTTTCCGATATAAAGCCTGAAATTTCAAGCGTTTATATATATAGCAACGAAGATAGCCTGACTTTTGTTTCCACCGACTCTTTCCGCCTCGCGGAAAAAAAAATAAAAGTCAAAGGACTTGAGGAAATAAAAGGAATCTTAGTCCCATTTAGAAATATTCCGGAAATATTGCGGATTTTTGGCGATGCATCCGGAATGCTTAAGGTGTGTTTCAATAAAAACCAAATTTCCATTTCCTCGGACAATATATACCTGACCTCAAGGATTGTTGATGGAATCTTCCCGGACTATCGTCAGATTATACCCAAGAATCCCACCACCGACGCCACAGTACTCAAACAGGACCTGTTGAATGCGCTCAAAATATCCAACATTTTTTCCGACAAATTCAACCAGGTCAACCTGAAAATATCTGCCAAGAGTAAGGTTTTTGAGCTTTCCTCGACCAATAACGATGTGGGTGAAAACAAAACCAGTCTGGATGCCGTGATAAAAGGAGAGGATGTCGAGCTCGGGTTCAACTATAAATATTTTCTGGACTGCTTTCAGTCCATCACCACCGATAGTATGTCAATCAAGCTCGACGGGAGCACCAAGCCCATAGTGATCACCCCGGTGTCCGACTCTTCTTTTACTTACCTTATAATGCCGATGAACAGGTAAGTTAAGTAGAAAGTTATCAAGTTTATAAAGTTATAAAGCAGAAATGATAGAAATTAAAGACCTGCTCGCTAAATTTAGAAATATTTTAGGCAGTGGGGAAGAAAAGAAGCGAATTCTAAAGAAAATATTGTTGGAGGTTGTGGGACTTGATGTGGACACAGCGGATATGGAAATAAAAAACAATACGGTCTATTTGAATATCAAACCAATCTACAAGAACGAGGTCTTGCTAAAACAGGATAAAATTTTTTCTAAATTGGAAGAAATCTGGGGCAGTAGAGCCCCTCACTCCATACGGTAGCTAGGGCGCTACTCGGAAAGTGGCGTTGACCTCTGTCCGATTGAAGGCGAAGTCGTAGGCGATAATTTTAAGATCGTTAACTTCTTTTAAATTCCGCAGTTCGGCGGGGGTGAAAGGGAAGGGCCCGGTGCCGTTGTAGCTACCGATGTACTCGGCGTTAATAAACACATCTACTTTTTGGATTGGAAAGTTGCCGGAATTTGTTATTTGTAGATATATTGTCTGGTTTTTGGGATAAACAGCCGACGGGGTGGGAGAGACAATGGTGATTACCAGTTTAGAGGTGTTGGTATGCACATCGTCGTCCCCAACCGGTTTTTCCGCCCAGGTTGTCACCCCGTACTTGGAGGCATTTTGCGCCCACCAACTTTGGACCGGAATTTCCCAGTGGCTAAACTGCGGGTCATTCCCGGGGTTGGCGGGTGGCGGGCCCGGAATGTCATTTTTACTCACCCAATAGAGGATGCTGTGAACGCTGGTTATCGATTTTTCTTTGCGCGTTTCCGGAGGAGTCGCCTCGGTCGCTAATTTGCCGGAAATAGTATCAATGACAAAGGTCTCGTTGCCCTGCCAGAATCCCCGAAGCGCGGGCTTTACGCTTTCCGGGTTGGCGAGCGGCTCCGGCTTTTCAAAGTTTTCATCCGGCAAAATTTTCAACACTTCAGTCATAAATTTATTCCACATTGGCCCGGCGACGGAGACTCCGCCTTTCTTCATCGGTTTGTTGTCGTTGTTCCCGGCCCATACGCCGACCACCACCGAGGGAGTGTAGCCGATGGTCCAGGCATCTTTGTTGTTGTTGGTCGTCCCGGTTTTGACGGCCACCTCTTTACCCGGTACCACTAAGGCCGAATTTGCACCGAAAGTCGGAATGCGGGCGGTGTTGTCCGATAATATATCCGAAATCATGAGAGCCGTATTTTTTGGCAGAATTTCTTTTTCACGGGGAGCGTATTCTTCCAAGACTTCTCCTCGCGTGTCCTCCACTTTTAAAATCCCGGTGTAGGGATTCCTGACCCCGTTATTGGCGAATACCCCGTAGGCGGAGGTCATGTCAAGCAAAGTAACTTCTCCGCCTCCGATGACCAGAGTGAGGCCATAGCGGCCCGGGTCAGTCAGCGTACTGATCCCCATATCTTCGGCGGTGGCGAGAGAGTCCTTGGTCCCGGCCAGATAGAAAAGTTTTACCGCCGGGACGTTGATGGACTGCGCCAGCGCGTCCTTTAATTTCATCGGACCGCGGGATTTTCCGTCGTAGTTGTCCGGCATATAGCAATCCGACTGGTCATGGCCAGCCGTCGCCTTACCATAGGCATTGCAGGTAGTTTGGAATTCGGTCGGCAGGTCAAAAAGCACCGTGTCCTCGGTGAAGCCTTTATTGAAAGCTGTGGCATAGATAAAGGGCTTGAAAGAGGACCCCGGTTGCCGCGAAGCCGTAGCGACATTGTAGTTCCCGTCTATTTCTTTATCAAAGTAGCCCCGCGACCCCACCATGCTCAAGATTTGCCCGGTCTTCGGATCTATGGCTACCAGTGCGGCATTGTTGCCGCCCCAGGCCTTTTCATTTTGTAGCGCGCCATCCTGCACAAACTGCTCGGCCTTCTCCTCCAGGGCATAATCAAGCGTCGTGGTGACTTTAAGCCCGCCGCTGACCAATGCATCCGCCCCGTATTTTTCTTCCAGGTACTGGCGTATAAAAAATACAAAATGCGGGGCTTTGATCCCCGTTGTTTGCTGGGGCAGGAAATTCACAACTTCACTTTTAGCCTGGTTGTATTCTGATTCGGTTATGAATTTTACCGCGAGCATCCTGCCCAATACAAAATCCTTCCGTTCATCCAGGCGAGCCTTGTTCTTGCCATAGGGGGAGAGGAATGTGGGGGATTGAGGAATAGCCGCTAGGTATGCGGCCTCGGCCAGAGTCAGATCCGCTGGCTCCTTGCCGAAATAAGTCTTGCTCGCTTCCTCGATGCCGTAGAGGTTGCCGCCATAAGGATTTTCGTTCAGGTAATACTCCAAAATTTTTTCTTTCGGGAGCGAGCGATCGATCTTTATTGCCAGCACCCACTCCTTTATTTTTCGAGTAAGAGTTTTTTTCGGGTTAAGCAGAGTGTTTTTCACTAATTGCTGGGTGATGGTCGATCCGCCCTGGGTCCGGCCGATCCCGAGCAGATCTTTTACGCCGGCTCGGAGGATGGAAGTGATTCTTATTCCACTGTGGTTATAAAAATCCGCATCTTCCACGGCGACTGTGGCGTTCTTGATGTTTGCCCCCATCTCTGCAAACGAGACGTCTGTGCGCTTTACGTCCTGGTGTATGTCATAGAGCAGTATTTGCCCGGTGCGGTCGTAGATTTTGGTCGAATTTATAAGCTTGCGATCCTCAAAAGAGGAAAAATCCGGAATCTTGAAGGAAGAAATCCAGATAGTGACGGCTCCGACAAAAAACACCAAAACCGTGGCGCAGAAAAACGCTAAATTCTTTAAAAACCTTTTACTCTTGAACCTTTGTGGTATTTTGAACATTCCGTTAATCATAGCAAAAAATGTGTTATAATTCGACCCATGAAAGTGATTACGGACCCGGAAAAAATAGAGGAACTGCTTACCCGCGGAGTAGATAAGATCTACCCAAGCAAAGACGCACTAAAGGAGGTTTTATTACAAGGCAAAAGGCTTAAACTATATCAAGGCTTTGATCCGACGGGTCCCAAGTTGCATATTGGGCATATGGTAGGTTTAAAAAAGCTTGCGCAGTGGCAACAAATGGGACACCAAGTAATTTTTCTAGTTGGTGATTTGACTGGAGAAATTGGTGATCCGTCTGGGAAGTCTGAATCTAGAAAAATGCTTTCCCGAGAATTAGTTTTAAAGAATGCAGAAAATTATAAGGAACAGGCAAGCAAACTACTAAATTTTAGAGGAGAAAATCCAGTAGAAGTTAAGTATAACAGTGAATGGTTGGGGAAAATGGGAGCGCTGGATTTTTTAAAAATTGCCGGCGAGTTGTCGGTTCAACAAGTTATAAAAAGGGATTTGTTTCAAGACAGAATAGAGAAAGGTCAAGATTTATTTATGAATGAATTCTTGTATCCGGTGATGCAAGCATTTGATTCCGTTGCTATGGACGTGGATTTGGAAATTGGAGGATCTGACCAAACATTTAATATGTTGATGGGGAGAAAACTAATGCGCCAAGCCAAACAGAAAGAAAAGTTTGTAATGACGACCAAACTTCTAGTGGATTCTAGTGGTAAAAAAATAGGTAAGACTGAAGGCAATGCAATCGCATTAGATGATGATTCTACGAGATTATTCGGTGCAATAATGGCATTTCCTGATGAAGTGGTGACGCAATGTTTTGAATGCCTAACAGATGTTCCAATGGAGGAAATAAAAAAAATGGATATCGGGAATCCAATGGCGAACAAAAAAAGGCTAGCCTTTGAAATAGTAAAACAGCTTCACGACGAGAAAGAAGCAGAAAAAGCGCAGCAAAACTGGGGGAATACTTTTCAGAAAAAAGAGGTCCCAGAAGAAATGGAGGAAATAAAAGCAAATAAGGGGCAACCATTGAGTGGAGTTTTAGTGGAAGCTAAGGTTTTAAAATCAAAAAGTGAATGGCGCAGGCTAGTAGAGGGGAATGGGGTTCATGATCTAGAGAAAGACACTACCATTACTGATGTGGACTTAAAAGTTGAAGGGAATTTAACTCTCAAGCTGGGCAAGAAGAAATTTCTAAGGATTTTAGTTTAGGTGAATCTATTGTCAGGGTCCTCATCATCTTCGAGGCCTAGCTCTTTGGCTATTGGCGGTTCATTCTCAGGGTCCAAAAATTCATCATCACCATCACCCATGTCCATTTTGAAACCCTGCCCGCCGTCTAAATTATCTTCGTCGTACATATACTAAAATTTAAGTTATTTTCCTATTAATTCCGCTCAAAGGCGGTTGTGCCTACTTTGTACCAAAATCCAAAAACCTTGGCAATAGAAAATGTGGATAAGTTCCAAATTTTAAGAAACGAAGTTACTATAAAATTTGAGAATACTGAGCAAAGCGAAGTACCCTTCCTGCGTCAGGGTGAAATTATCTTAAGATAATTTCAAGTGCGCAAAGGCTGTCAGCGCAATAGCAATGGCATCTAGCTCATCGTCAGACTTCTTACTTTCATCCACCCTTACCAGCATTTTTACCATTTTTATTATCTGCGCCTTGTCCGCCCCGCCGTGTCCGGCCACAGCCACCTTGATCTGGGGCGGGGAGGCCTCAAAAGCTGCGAGGCCTTGCCTCGCAGCTTCGTAAAGTATCACTCCGCGCGCTTCAGCCACGCGCATGACCGTCTTGTGGTTGGTAGTTAAAAACAAAGTTTCAATCGCCAGCACTTCCGGCTTGTATTTTTTAATTATTTTCCTAACTTCTTCGCCGATCAGTCTGAGACGCTCGCTGAATTCCAGTTTTGAATTTGTTTTGAAGCACTCTGAAAAAATTACCTGCTCTTTACTTCGCTTCTCCTTTTCTACCACGGCTACCCCTAATCTTTCAAAGCCAGGGTCTATACCAAGGATTCTCATAGGCTGATTTTAGCACTGATTTACATTTTTATGCATAGTGGTAGAATAAAAATGGCATAGTTCCCGGCAAGCATGCGCAATCGCGCAGCTGTGGTTTGTGCCAATCCGCGTAACCCTTCATGGGGTCTTAAGGGGGTGGTGCATTTGACCCGGTCCTTCATGTTCGTGAACACGAACAACAAGCCGATCGAGGAGAAGTAGCCGCAGGCGAGCGGCATGGGTAAACCAAAGGGGGCGCCCTGGGCCCCCGCCCATCTATTTAAGGGCCTAGTGCCTTTTCATGAACTGGAAAGCCTAGGCCTTTTCAACTGCCAATTTTATAAATTAGAGGAGTTTTTCTTGTAGATTTTTAGGAACAGTAAAGTCCAAATGCTCGTACGCTTTCTTTGTAGCTACTCGGCCGCGGGCGGTACGTTCAAGGAGGCCGAGCTGGATCAAGTAGGGTTCAATAACTTCTTCGATGGTTGCTTCCTCTTCGCTCATAGCGGCGGCCATGGTCTTGAGCCCTACCGGTCCGCCTTTGAATTTTTCAATAAGTACTTCTAGGAATTTTCTGTCGGATGAATTTAAACCGATCTCATCGATGGCCAGCATATCAAGTGCTTCTTTTACCGTTTTTTTATCTAAATTCTTTTTGTGTACTTGGGCGAAGTCGCGCACTCTTTTTAGAAAGTAATTTGCTGTGCGTGGAGTAAATCTACTGCGCTTAGCAATTTCTTTGAGCCCCTCTGCCTCCAGTTTAGTTTCCAGTAATTTACTAGATCGTTCCACTATCTTCCCAATTTCTTCTTCGGAATAAAATTCCAAACGGAAAACCCCGCCCGAGAAGCGTGAACGGAGGGGGGAGGAGATCAGGGCCACGCGGGTGGTGGCCGCGATCAGGGTGAAAGGCGGCAAGTCGAGCTGGATGCTGCGGGCGGAGGGGCCCTTGCCGATGATGATGTCGAGTACGCCGGACTCCATGGCGGGGTAGAGTATCTCCTCCACCATTTTATTGAGGCGGTGAATTTCATCTATAAATAGGATGTCGCCCGGGGCCAGGTTGGTGAGGATAGAGGCCAGGTCGCCCACCTTCTCGATGGCAGGCCCGGAGGTTATCTTCATTTGCCGGCCGGTTTCGGCGGCGATGAGGTGGGCCAGGGTGGTCTTGCCGAGGCCTGGGGGGCCGTAGAAGAGAATGTGTTCGGGCACATGGCCTCGTTCATGAGCGGCCGTGAGGAGGATTTTAACGTTGTCTTTTATATGTTTTTGGCCGATATACTCCTCCCAGGCCCGGGGACGAAGCGCCTGATCCAGCACTAAATCATCGGCGTCTTTGGCAAGAGTATTCTTTTGTGGGGTTGACTTTTTATCCATAGTATGCTATACTATTAATGTATCCGCTTAGGTGGTTTTTATCAACATGATATACACCTATATATGCACATTATAACACCTCGTGCTTTGCGCACGATAGTATAATTGTTTTAAGTGAACGAGAAGAGCCCCGCCGGTTGCGGGGCAAGAAGGCATTAGTCTCTAAGCAATCAGCCATCGGTTATACGAATTTGCATAGGACGTTCTGGCGCTTTCACGAGTTGCTGGGGCTATCCTCTAAGGATTTGTTACTCTCGGGGTTTAACCCTGAAAGGATTGTTTAGAGATTAATGCTTTTTTTATTCCTCTGTCAAATCGACGACACTTTGGACTTCGTCGATCGAGGTAACCCCGTTTAAGATTTTCAGCAGTCCATCTTGGCGCATGGAAAGAATGCCCTGGGTGCCGGCCACTTTTTTTATTTCCCGCTCACTTGGATTCTCCGGCATTATTTTTTCTATCGCCTCGTCCGTCTTGATCGCTTCGAATATTCCAATTCGTCCACTGTAGCCTGTTTGGTTGCACTTGTCGCAGCCCACACTCGCGAAGACTTTGAAAGGCGCGCTGGGATCAACGCGGTATTTTGTAAAATCTTTATTCTCGGTTTTCATACTCTCGAGCACCCCCTTGAGGAGCCTTGTTTCACTCTCATCCAGCACTTTTTCTTTTTTGCATGATTTGCAAAGTTTTCGCACTAAACGCTGAGCAATTGAGATAGATAATGCAGAAACCATAATCTTTGGGTTTACCCCGAGGTCGATCAAGCGGGGGATGACCCCGGCCGCGTTGTTGGTGTGCAGTGTGGAGAAGACCATGTGGCCGGTGAGGGAAGACTGCACGGAGATTTTAGCTGTGTCTCCATCGCGAATTTCGCCCACCATGATCACATCCGGATCCTGGCGCAGGATGGAGCGCAGGCCCTCCGGGAAGTCGTAGCCTTTATCCGGGCTGACCTGAGTCTGGGTTATGCCGATTAAATGGTACTCTACCGGATCCTCGATGGTGACGATGTTTATGTCCGGCGAATAAATCTTGCGCAGGAAGGCGTAGAGAGTAGTGGTTTTTCCGGAACCGGTCGGGCCGGTGACCAGGATCAAGCCGTTGGGTTTCCGGATCTCTTGCTCTATGATCTCCAGGAGGTATGGCTCGATCCCCAGCCCCTCAAAGGCAACCTGAATAGCCTTCGGGTCGAGGATTCGCATCACAATTGATTCGCCGTAAGTGCCCGGGATCATCGAGCTCCGGATGCTTATTTCTTCTTCGCCCTCCATTATATTGAAACGCCCGTCCTGGGCGATCTTGGTGGTTAATTTCATTCCGGATAAAAGTTTTACCCTGGAATTAAGCAGTCGGTAAATATCCGAGTTGAAAAATATCACGTCTTGGAGAATGCCGTCCAGGCGCAGCCGCAGGCGGCCGCGGTCCTTTTCCGGCTCGATATGGATGTCGGAAGCTTTAATGGCAATAGCGCCGGCCAAAATTATCTCAAGTAGACGGGAAATTTTATGGATTTTATTTTCTTCGATTACTTCTTTAATTAATTTTTCAATATCGCTCATTTGGTTTATATCTTTGGCCGTTTCCCGCAGCACCTCGCTCGAAATATCCAGTCCGCCGATCTTGGAACTCTCAGCCATAGAAAGCTCCCGGTACCTATCCCAGACTTTATTCAATGAGGCCATGGAAGCCATGTAAAAAACGGGGATCAGGCTCTGCTTTTCCGCCGAGGCTTTTAAATTCGAAAATAATTCGTCGGAAGGAGTGCGGATGGCGATAAAAATATTTTTCCCGGAAAGCTTAAAAGGGGCGACCCGCCATTCTCGCGCCTCTGCCTCAGTGACGATGCGCAGGGCTTCATTGTCTATGCTTAGGCGGTAGAGGTCGATATAAGGCAGGCCGTATTTGGATTCGGCCAGGCTCGCCACCAACTTCTCCTCCTCTTCTTTATGCAGATCGTCAAGCTGCCTTTTTTGTTTTTCTTCGTCAAAATCCGCCATGACGAATAAATTATAGCTTAAATGCTATAATTTCCATAATGCCTAAAACAGCCCCTGCCAAAAAAACACCCTTAAAAACCCTTGTTTTACTTGATGCTCATGCGATAATTCATCGCGCCTATCATGCCCTGCCCGAATTTTTGTCATCCGCGGGCGAGCCGACGGGGGCCCTCTACGGGCTATCCAGCATGCTCATGCGCATCGTGGCTGAGCTCAAGCCCGACTACATGGCGGCCTGCTATGATCTGCCACAGAAAACTTTTCGCCACGAAGCTTATGACGGCTATAAAGCTGGGCGAGCAAAGACAGACGACGCTCTGGTCGCCCAACTTAAAAATTCCCGGAAAATCTTTGAAGCATTCGGCATCCCCATTTACGATGCGCCCGGATTTGAGGCCGACGATGTATTGGGTACGATCGTAGAAAAACTAAAAAAAGACCAAAACATAAATATAATAATTGCGTCCGGGGATATGGACACCATGCAACTGGTGGATGATAAAAAAGTGCAGGTCTATACGCTTAAGAAAGGGATCAATGACACGATCTTATACGACGAGGCAAAGGTAGTGGAGCGATTCGGCTTCAAACCCGCTCTTTTAACGGATTACAAGGGTCTGCGCGGAGACCCCTCCGACAATATTATCGGCATCAAGGGCATCGGCGAAAAAACGGCGCAGAATCTGATCTTAAAATTCGGCACGATCGAGGAAATGTATAAAAAATTAAAAGCCGAAAGTAAAAAGTTCAAGGCAATCGGGCTTTCGGAGCGCGTAATAAATTTATTGAAAGATAACGAAGAGGAAGCTCTTTTTTCCAAGACCCTGGCCACTATCCGCAAGGATGCGCCGATTGAATTTAAAATTCCAGAAAAGACCTTCTGGGAAACGGCCGACCCTAAAAAAATAGAGCAGGTGTTTACGGAGCTCGAATTCCGCAGTCTGGTGGCTCGACTTAAAAGTTTCTTTGGGAACAATCATACCTCACCCCCAGCCCCTCTCCTGGGTAAGGAGGGGGTGGCCGACAGGCCGGGCGAGGTGGTGGATCTAGAAAAGTTACAGGAAGCTAGTATTGCCCTATGGCTGCTGAATTCCGATATCGTCGACCCCAAGCTCGAAGACATTTTGGCTTTTAGCAAGGCCAAATCTTTTGCAGCCGCGCAGGATTTCATTTTCAAGAAGCTTAAGGAAAATAAACTTGACTTGGTCTACGAAGAAATAGAACATCCGCTTATCCCGATCATAGCCCAAATGCAAAACCACGGAATCCTGATAGATAAAAGTTATTTTGAAAAGTTGTCCAAGGAATACCACAAGGAGCTCGATGCGCTGACTCGGACCATCCATCGCCTAGCCGGCACCGAATTCAATATCAACTCGCCGAAACAGCTCTCCGAGGTACTCTTCACTAAAATGGGCATGAGATCGAGGGGTAAAGTTTTGTCGACAAAAATTTCCGTCCTGGAAGAGCTTGCAGAAGGGAATCCTATAATCAAGGAAATCATGGCCTATCGGGAGCTGCAGAAATTGCTGTCCACCTATATTGATATATTGCCGAAAATGGTCGGGGAGGCCGGCCGGCTCCATGCCAGATTCATGCAAAACGGCTCCACCACCGGCAGGTTTTCCTCCCAGGACCCCAATTTGCAGAACTTACCGATTAAGAGCGAACTCGGCAGGAGGATACGGTATGGCTTTATCGCAGAGAAAGGCCACAAACTATGCGCCTTCGACTACAGCCAGATCGAGCTCCGGGTCGCGGCAGTACTTTCCGGCGACAAAAATATGACGCAGATCTTTCACGACAAAAAAGACATCCATGCGGGTGTGGCCTCCTTTGTGTTCGGAGTCCCGCTGGAAAAGGTAGATCGCGAAATGCGCCGCAAGGCGAAAGTAATAAACTTCGGGATCATCTATGGCATGGGGGTAACCGCTTTGCGGAAAAATCTCGTCCGACCAAAGTCGGACTCCGACAACGGGTCGGAGGCAGTAACGCGCGAGGAGGCGCAAAAATTTTACGATAACTATTTCCGCCAGTTCTCCGGGGTGCGCGATTTTCTGGAGAAGTCCAAACAATTTGCCGTGGAGCATGGGTACTCCGTCACGCTCTTCGGGCGGAGAAGGTATTTCCCGAATATTAATTCCAGAATCCCATTCTTAAAAAATATGGCTGAACGGACCGCGATGAATTCTCCGCTGCAGGGCACGGCGGCGGATGTCATCAAGCTGGCAATTCGCTACGCCAATGAAGATTTGCAAAAAGCGGGTCTGCTGGGCAGGGTTCATTTGGTGCTCCAAATCCATGACGAGCTGGTCTACGAAATAGAAGAAGGGGCGGTGGAAAAGGCCCGGCCAATCATAAAAAAGGCAATGGAGGAAGTGCTGGAGCGGTCATATTTGCACCATAAAACGGAGATCCCGCTCCTGGTCGACTTTGGGTCGGGCGCCAACTTTGGGGAGGTAAAATAATTTTTTTTATGCTAAAATGGTTAATTATGCGGAAAGAGCACGAAACCATATATGTAAAAGAAGAAGAGAGCGGGATAATGGGCAACGTGCACAATGTCCTGGCCCATTCGTACTTCGCTTACTTCCTGGCCTTTCTGGTCAGCCTATTTCTCGACTTTTTGTTCCCCATTAAGATTTTTAGCCAGGCAGCCCTTTCTCCGGTGGGTGTGGTGTTTCTAGCCGGAGCCACATTCCTCATTCTCTGGGCGCAGAAAACTTCCCGCAATTTCGAAGAAGCGAAGAAAAACGCCATAAGCAAAGAAACTTTCTGCAAGGGGCCTTATTGCTACACCCGGAGTCCCACGCATTGGGGCCTTTTTATGCTTATGCTGGGGTTTGGAATTATTGCGAATGCTTTCTTCGTCCTCATGTTTACGGTCATTTCCTTTTTTGTCAGCAAGATGATATTTCTCAGAGAGGAAGAAAGGATTTTAGCCGAGAAATACGGCGCGCCCTACCTCGAATATAAAAAGTCTGTCCGCTTCTAATATGTCCTATCTTTTTGCAGAAGAAAAATATCAAGCCCCGGAGGAAGAACCGGAGATTACTCTGCCGCTCAAAGAAAAAAAAGAAAAATTCAACAACTTCCTCCTAGCCAATGCCTTCGGCGTCAGGCATAAGCTTAATCTTTGGATATATTTCCGCCAGGCGGTGGACCGGGGGGTGATGATGGAGGAGCTCACCGGAGTGCTATTTTGGAAAGTGAAGGATATGCTGCTAAATAAAAATTTCTCTAAATTTAAAGAAGCCGAGCTAAAAAAGATTGCTTCCAAACTCTCCTACCTCTTGCCGGAGGCGCGGAAAAAAGGCCTCGACGCCGAGATGGCCTTTGAGCAGTTTCTCTTAGAGGCTTTTTAATAGTGCGCCCGCTCGGGATCGAACCGAGGACCTTATCCTTAAAAGGGATCTGCTCTACCGACTGAGCTACGGGCGCGTAGGTAAAATATATATTAAATAAGGCTATAAATCAAGACAGGGCTTCACTTTTGGCTCTTTTTGTGCTATAAAAACATAGTATTCTGTAGTTCGTTGGCGTTCGTGAGTCCGGCGGGACAGCCGCCGGCGTGCAAGGGGAGAAGGATGTCACGAAAATTGAAAGAGTTGGCCGCGGCCATTCGGTCGCAGGGCACACTGTTCATTTCAGGAGGAGACATGGTTGTGCAAAGTGAGCCGTCCGAGCTCACCTGCCCGCACTGCGGGGACCCCGTCCCGATAGTCGCACGCCGGGAATTCCGGTTCGCGATTCTCTACGGCGGAGCCTGCGCTCGCTGCAAGCTCCAGTTCGAAGAGAAGCGGGAGATTCGTCCCGCCGGGGTGCTCAAGGCCCGCCAGGGCGAGAGCGAGAATTCGTGGGAACGTCTCCGCGCTGAGGCGCGCGGCGAACGGATCCACGCGGTAGCGCGACTCGTGCACTAGTGTTAAGTCCAGGGCAACCTGGCCGGGGAGCTGTACTCGATTCTTCAGCTGAAGTAAATGTCTTGGGTGGGACGAGTCGTCGTTCCACCCATTTGACTTTCTGGTGTATAGTGATAATTGTGCCAAATAGTAAAATCTTTAAATTAAACAATATCTTTGAGCCAGCCGGGGATCAACCCAAGGCTATTTCGCAGTTGATGGAGGGCTTGAACAAGGGGATGCAGAAGCAGACTCTTCTCGGCGCTACCGGAACGGGTAAAACTTTCACCATGGCCAATGTGATAGCACAGTACAACAAGCCAACCCTGGTTATTGCCCACAACAAAACTCTGGCCGCCCAGCTGGCGCAGGAATTCCGCGAATTTTTCCCTGATGCCGCCGTGCACTATTTTGTTTCCTATTACGACTACTATCAGCCGGAGGCCTACATGCCGCATACGGATACTTACATCGAAAAAGACGCGCAGATCAATAAAGAAATAGATCGCTTGCGTCACGCTTCCACCCAGGCGCTACTGACACGCCCAGACGTAATCATCGTTGCATCAGTATCGTGTATTTACGGTTTGGGTTCGCCGGAGGAGTATGAAAAAGTGAATCTCAAGCTCGAAGTCGGGATGAAGATGGATCGGATGACCTTAATGAAAAAGTTGATTGAAATTCATTTCGAGCGCACCAATGCGGATCTAAACCCTGGGACATTCCGCTCTATCGGCGCGCGAGTTGAATTTATGCCCGTGTCGGAAACGGTGATGTACCAAGTCGAATTTGAAAGGTCGAACCTTAAGGGAGCCCAAGGTTCGACCTTGGAGAAAATAGTAAAAGTTGACCCCGTGTCCTCCCGTATTCTCTCTGAGGAAAAGAATATTTTCATTTTCCCAGCCAAACATTTTATTACAGAAGATGTAAAAAAGAAGAGAGCATTAGTCGAAATTAAAAAAGAACTGAATTTGCAGCTGAAAAAATTTGAAAAGGAAGGCAAGCTCCTCGAGGCGGAGCGCATAAAACGCAGGACTAATTATGATCTGGCTATGATCAAGGAGGTAGGCTACTGCAGTGGGATAGAAAATTATTCCCGCCATCTCTCCGGCAAGAAGGAAGGCGAGCCACCAGAAACTTTGCTTTCCTACTTTCCGCAGGGCGGGAAAAGGTCGGACCTTAAGGGAGCCCAAGGTCCGACCTTGAGGAGCCCCGACTTTCTGACTATCATTGATGAATCCCACGTCACCTTACCGCAACTTAGGGGAATGTATGGGGGAGATGCCTCGCGCAAGAATACCCTTGTGGAATATGGCTTTCGCCTGCCTTCAGCTAAGGATAATCGGCCGCTGAAATATGCAGAGTTTGAAAAACGAATAGGTGCAGTCATTTATACTAGCGCTACTCCGAGTGACGAAGAACGGCAGGAGTCCGAGCAGGTGGTGGAGCAGATAATTCGGCCGACCGGACTGCTTGATCCGGAGACAATTGTGCGCCCGGTGAGTGAAAAGAATAATTACCCGGGGCAAATTAAAGATTTTATTAAAGAGACGGAAGATACCATAAAAAAAGGTTTTCGAGTTTTGGCTACAACCCTGACCAAGAAGATGGCCGAGGACCTGGCGCTTTATTTGAAAGATAAAAAGATAAAAGCGGAATACCTGCATAGTGACATCAAGACAATTGAGCGAATAAAAATCTTAACTCAATTCCGAAAAGGAAAGTTTGATGTGCTAGTAGGAGTAAATTTATTACGAGAAGGGCTCGATTTACCCGAAGTAGCGCTGATCGGTATACTAGATGCCGACAAAGAAGGATTTTTACGCTCAGAAACTTCACTGATTCAAACTATCGGTCGGGCCGCCCGCAATGCAGAAGGCAAAGTCATCCTTTATGCGGACGTGTTGACCGGCTCGATGGAGAGGGCTCTGGATGAAACAAATCGCCGCCGCCAGATCCAGCTTAATTATAATAAAAAGCACGGTATTACCCCGAAAACCATATTAAAAAATATAAAAGATATTACGGAAGAGCTCGAAAGCCAGCATGATAAGGCGGTGAATGCGGAAATTTCCCTAGACTTGGAAATATTCAAGCGCTCATATAAAAAAGAACTTGGGAAGCCGCGCAAGCCCCTAAAACTCGGAGAGAGTAAGCTATCTGACCAGGAAATCGAGGCTTTGATGTATGAAAAAATAATCAAATTAAAAGAGCGCGAGATGAACAGAGCGGTAAAAGAGCTTGATTTTGAAACAGCCGCCATACTACGCGATGAAATAATAGTTTTGAAAGAAAAGATAAAAGCCTAAATCTATGCTATAGTGGCCCTACACACCCCCTAGGAATACGGCGGGGTGTCATTGTGTTGTGGGGGTAAAATATATGAAAAAACAAGATGAGAATATAGGTAAAATAGTGGTTAAGGGGGCCAGGACCCATAACCTAAAGAATATAACCGTGGAGATGCCGCGGAATTCGATGATTGCAATCACCGGCGTGTCCGGGTCCGGCAAATCATCCCTGGCCTTCGACACGATTTTTGCCGAAGGGCAGAGGCGCTATGTAGAGTCGCTCTCTTCTTACGCGCGCCAGTTCTTAAATCAGATGCCCAAGCCGGACGTGGACGAGATTACCGGCCTTTCACCGGCCATTTCCATCGATCAGAAGTCGCGCTCCAACAATCCGCGCTCGACGGTGGCGACCATCACGGAAATTTACGACTATCTGCGGGTGATGTATGCCCGGATTGGGCATCCGCACTGCCCGGAATGCGGGGAGGAAATCAAAAAGCTCTCCAATGAAGAAATTATAAGCTTCATTTTGGAAAAAATAAAAAAGAATGGAGAAATTTCTATTTTTTCTCCTGTTGTCCGTGGACGCAAAGGGGAATATTACCAGCTACTTTACGATTTGCTGGGCAAAGGATTTTCGGAGATACGCCTCGACGGGGTAATAAAAAAACTTCGGGAGCAGATTACCTTATCCAAACACAAAGCGCACACTATTGAGGTTTTGGTGGACAACTTTGAAGTTTCCGAATTGAAGAAAGAAGATCTACGCATGCGTCTCTCGGAAGCAGTCGAGCGCGCACTTCTGGAATCAGATCAGCTGGTTGCTGTAAAGATAACAGACAAGAATATCAGCGAAGAATTTGTCATGTCCGCAAAATTTGCCTGCAAGAACGACGGGTTTTCTTTTCCGGAAATCGAGCCGCGGTTGTTTTCCTTTAATTCTCCTTACGGAGCCTGCCCGGGCTGTAATGGACTCGGCACCAAGTATTTCGGCGGGGATGAAGTATGTGATGTGTGCCACGGTGCACGCTTACGAGTAGAGGCCTTAAATGTTTTTCTACAGAGGTCGGACCTCAAGGGAGCCCGAGGTCCGACCTCGGGAGGCATAAATATTTTAGAACTATCTACTTTGTCTATAAAAGACGCACACGATTTTTTTAAAAATTTAAAATTATCAGAGCAAGAAAAAGAAATATCCTTACCCGTAGTACGAGAGATCGAAGCGCGACTAGAGTTCATGCTCGACGTCGGACTCGACTACCTTCAGCTCTCCCGCAAGGCGAACACTCTCTCCGGCGGGGAAGCCCAGCGCATACGGCTTGCTTCCCAGCTCGGCTCCAGACTGGTGGGCGCGCTCTATGTATTGGATGAGCCCACGATCGGCCTCCACCAGCGCGACAATGACCGACTGATAAAAACCCTTCTAAATCTCCGCGATCTGGGCAATACTATTTTGGTTGTCGAGCACGATGAAGATACTATTTACGCCTCGGACTATATAGTGGATATTGGTCCCCGAGCAGGAATACATGGGGGAGAAATTATTGTTTCTGGCTGGCTAGAAGATCTGCTCACCGTCAAGAAAAATACCAATAATTCTAGAACTCTGGCATATTTGCGGGGCGAAGAGAAGATTGAAGTTCCGAAAAAGAGGCGAACTGCGAAGGGTGTCCTGCGCATAGCCGGCGGAAAAATTTTTAATATAAAGAATTTGAATGTCGAGGTACCACTCGGGGTGATGACTTCTGTCACCGGAGTATCAGGGTCCGGCAAGAGCTCGTTTATGTATGAAATTCTCTATAAAAATCTGCAGGGGCGGTATGAGCGGAAATATCGCACGGCGAAAATTTTCAACTGTAGCTCGTTTACTGGTACGGAGTACCTCTCCCGCGCTATTTTAATAGATCAATCGCCCATCGGCCGCACTCCACGCTCAAATGTCGCCACCTATACTGGCACTTTTACCCACACTCGCGATCTTTTCGCCACTACCGAAGAGGCAAGGCTCCGGGGCTGGAAAGCAAACAGATTTTCTTTCAATGTCAAAGGCGGACGCTGTGAGGCTTGTGAAGGCAATGGCGAGATAGCGGTAGAAATGCATTTCTTACCTACGGTTTATGTCACTTGCGATGTCTGCCTCGGGAAACGTTTTGACAAAGAAACCTTGACGGTGAAATACAAGAAGAAAAATATTTATGAAGTATTGCGGATGACGGTGGAGGAGGGACTGAAATTTTTCCAGGATATTCCGGCGATTTCTGATCGCTTACAAACCCTGATGGATGTGGGCCTGGGGTATTTGGAAATGGGACAATCAGCGACCACTCTCTCTGGCGGGGAAGCTCAGAGGGTGAAGATCTCAAGCGAACTTTACCGGCCACACCTGGGAAAAACCATTTACCTGCTCGATGAGCCCACAGTGGGGCTTCATTATGACGATGTGCATAAATTACTGGAAGTGCTAAATAAGCTTGTAAATAAAGGCAATACTGTCGTTTTGATCGAGCATAATCTCGACATTATTAAAAGCTCCGACTATATTATCGATATCGGGCCGGAGGGAGGGGTGCACGGGGGCAACCTGGTGGCCAGGGGAACCCCTGAAGAGGTAGCTGGTAATCCAAAAAGCTACACCGGAAAATATTTGAAGAAGGCTCTGAAGAAGTAATGAAAAAAGAATTTTTAAAAAAAATAAAATTGCCAGACAAGCCCGGCGTATATTTATTCAAGAAAGATAAAAATATTTTATACATAGGCAAGGCCACTTCACTTAAAGACAGAGTGCGCAGTTATTTCTCGGGAGATATCAGTCAGACCCGCGGACTCGTGATTGCAAAAATGCTTCAAGAATTTGATACAGTCGAACATATTGCTACCGATTCAGTCCTAGAAGCGCTCATTTTAGAGGCGGAATTGATAAAAAAGTACCAGCCAAAGGCAAATTCCAAAGAAAAAGACGATAAAAGTTTCAATTATGTTGTCATAACTAAAGAAAAGCTTCCAAAGGTTGTCGTTATGAGAGGGCAGTCAATTAAAAGCTCTGCTAAAAAAATCGGGAGTAGCTCCGTTTTTGGGCCGTTCACTAACCCCTCGCAATTACACGAAGCGATGAAGATAATCCGCCGGATATTTCCGTATTTGGACGATAAAAGTAAAAATTATTTAGAATTTTACAAACAAATAAATCTAATACCGGACTTGGATGACCGGAAACTATATCTGCAGAATATAAAAAACATAAAACTATTTTTTTCAGGTAAAAAACGGCAGATTTTGACGAACCTAAAAAAAGAAATGAAAATGTATGCCAAAGCCCGAGAATTCGAAAAAGCCGGAGAAATTAAAAGACAACTTTTTGCCTTACAGCATATCAACGATGTCGCGCTTTTGAAATATTCACTTCACCCCGACCCTCTCCTTAATAAGGAGAGGGTGAACTCAATTCGTATCGAAGCGTATGATATAGCCCACATGAGTGGTAAGAATATGGTGGGGGTGATGATGGTAGTTGAAAATGGCCTTGCAAATAAAGGGGAATACAGGAGATTCAAAATTCGCGGTCAGGTGGGTGCGAACGACACCGGAGCTTTGACCGAGGTGCTGGATCGTAGAATTGGCCATCCAGAATGGAAATACCCTGATTTGATAGTGGTGGACGGTAGTACTGCCCAGATAAATTTCGCTAAAAGTGTGCTCTCTAAATACGGCATGGAGGTTCCTATTGTGGCTGTCACGAAAAATGAACGGCACAAACCAGAGGATATAAAAGGGGATAGCAAGATTGTGCGGAAATATGAACGTGAAATATTGCTGGCGAACAGCGAAGCGCACCGATTTGCCATTACGTTCCACAAATTACGAAGAGATAAGAATTTTCTGCCAAAACTAAAATGAAAAACAGTATAGTGATATTGCATAATATAAGAAGTGTGGAAAATGTGGGCGCGATGTTTCGCACCTGTGATGCCGCCGGGGTAAATAAAATTTATCTGACGGGCTACACGCCGGCGCCGCTGGATAGGTTTGGCAGGAAAAGGAAAGATTTAGCTAAGTCCGCTCTCGGCGCGGAAGAATTTGTTAGTTGGGAAAGTAAAAAAAGCCTGTCCGCCTTGTTGCGGCGTTTGAAAAGCGAAAATTTCCAGATTATTGCAATTGAACAACACAAAAACTCGGCTGATTATCGGCGGGTGAAATTAAAAAACAAAAACGCCTTCATCGTTGGCCCCGAAGTCGCTGGAATCTCTCAGAGTATTCTGAAAAAATGTGATGTCATCGCCGAAATCCCAATGCACGGCAAAAAAGAATCCTTAAATGTGTCTGTAGCATTAGGAATTGCTTTGTTTAGGATACTTAATCTATAATCAAGATATGTCTATGGAAGCTAAGGGAAATGGGGCAACGCGGGGGGGGGGTTGAGAATATAGCCCAGATTGATTTTAAGAAAATTTTTCTAGAGAAACTAGAAACTATCGAGCCTGTTCCGGACGAATATAGAGAAGATCAAGCTAGTGGTTTCGAATCCCTGGGCATCAAGAGGTTGAAAAGAGAAGTTCCGGCCTTAGTTTTTTTATTGCCCACGGAAAATACAGGCGAGTTTAGGTTATGGATAACAGATCCAAAAAATGTGAGAAGTAAATTTATGCCACATGAGGATGTGGAGCAAGAGCTTGCCAATTTTTTAGAAATAAGCACTTCTAGCTCAAAATTTCCCCGATACCCCACCGGCGGGTTTTTGCTTCAAGATGAGAGCGGCCTATTATGTTTAATCTTAGACAAGATTCGATCAGAAAGAGTAGATAGAATAATGGATGAAACCCGTTGGTGGGAGAATGAGCGAATTCCGTTTCTTGATATGTTGCAAAGTTATGGAATATCGAGAGTCGCGGGCACCTTTTCTAAGGAAACAAGGATAGAAACCCCAGAAGGTGGCGCCACTGAATATAGTACAGACAATCGAATATTAATAGATAAAGATATAATTGGCGAACGAAGAGAGGATTTAGCGCTATTAGAAGTAGCCAAAAAATACAAAATGACCAATACTCAGTTCATGAGATTTCGAATACTAGCCAAAAGCTCCAGTGATTCTTTTAAAAGAGGCGAATTTAAGGGTTTGCCCAATATGCGCCTGAGAGATGTAGAAGAAATAGCCAAAGAAGTAATTGCAGAAGATAGAGAATAGTTCAAACTTCTTAATTTACACCTGCGAGGCAAGGCCTCGCAGGTAACACTTATTTAAGCGGATCGTTGTAATTTATCCAGTCCAAGATTTCTTCGGTAAAGTTTTTTATAGAAGGGAAATAATCTGGATAATTTTTTATATCTAGGATAGAATTCTGTTTTCTTTTTATTCCTTTAAAATCAAGGTAACTTGAATATTTATAATCATTGAGATATTCGAGAGCCTTATTTTTGTTTTTTATACCCACTTGCTTCCAGTCTCTTTGCATTAATTTTATAGGATTTAAGTGAATATAAGAAAAAATATATTTTAAATATCTATCAGTTCCTAAATGTTCTGCTTTGAATTTGCCCTCAAATAACGCACCACTTCTTTTATATTTCAGGTTGTAATACATAACGTAGGCTGTAGAGAGTTTTTGCATAAATTTTGTGATGCCACTCTCCCCTTTTTCCTTTATCAAAATGTGAAAATGGTTAGGCATCAGACAATAGGCGCCGATCGAGACCAGCTGTTTTCCTCTATCCCACAGATATGGATCCTTTTCTGCACTGTCGTTGACTAATGACATTCGGAAGTTGCTTTGTGAATTGCAAGTATAGAGCAAAACTATAAAGCGCCAGTAATCTTGACTGTCACGAAAAATTAACTGCTTACTATTTCCTCTATTGTATAGGTGATAATATTCAGTCGCGACAAACGGTACTTTTCTAATCGACATTTTTATATTCTACTCAATGTAGACCTGCAAGGCAAGGCCTCGCAGGTTAAAATTACTTCTGGCAATTGGTGCAATACACGGTGGTGCGGCCGCCTAGCTTAATTTCTTTTAGATTTTTACCACAGTGCAGGCAGTGCAGGCCGCCACGGCCGTAAACTTTGAGTTCGCGGGCGTAATTGCCGCGCGAGCCGTCGGCCAGGCGGTAGGTCGCCACCGAGGAGCCGCCGAGCTCTATCGCCCGGGGCAGAATTTTTTTAATTGCTTCAAATAATTTTTTCACCTCACGTTTTTGCAGAGTCTGAGGGTTGCGGAGAGGGGAAATACCCGCCAGAAAACTAGTTTCATCCGCATAAATATTACCGAGGCCAGTTACAATTTCTTGATTCATTAGAATTGTCTTGAGCCGACCCTTTTTCTTACCTAGTTTCTCGTAAAATCGCTCAAAAATAAAACCTTTACTTAGCGGGTCCATGCCGTATTTAAGGAAGTGGTGTCCGGTTGCCGAAATATCCGGATAGAATAATATATAACCAAACATGCGCGTATCGTTGTAGTATAAAGTGCCGCGGGTCAGCTCGAAGGTGATATGGGTGTGTTTGTTCGGGAGTTTATGCTCCGAAACTTCGATGGGGTGGCCGCCGTAAACAGCTTTCAACTTCTGGCTTTTAGGCTGATAGACTAGTTGGCCCGACATTTTCAGATGCACGATCAAAACTTTTCCGCTTCTAAATACTATAATTAAATTTTTGGCCTGGCGTTCTAGATTTTTTATAGTTTCCCCGGTCAGATTCCCGATAAACTCTCTCACTTTCTCGGGAGATGCTTTACGGACGTTGCCGTGGCTGGAAACGAGCTTGGGCTTGCCAACCCAAACCTTCTTTATTTTTTGGCCGATAATATTTTGGGCGAGGCCGCGGCGCAGGCTCTCCACTTCAGGTAATTCCGGCATATAAGTTAATTTTCAATTTCTAATTTACAATTTTCAATGACCACCCAATATCTTGAGTGCTTCTTTTATCTTCGCATTAGTATTCACTTCCGAGGAAACTTTTTTCAGTGCATCGCGGGCTTCATTTTGAGAGTAGCCGAGGGATTTCAGCGCTTCGAGGGCGTCCAATTCTCCTTGTAGAGAGCTTCCACTTTTTTCTTCTCCTATTTTATCTCTTAGCTCAATAACAATCTTTTCCGCGGTTTTCTTGCCAATGCCGGATATTTTTGTGAGATACGACACATCTCCAGTGCCGATGGCCTTCCTTAATGTTTCAATGGTAGCAACACCCAAGATGGCAAGAGCAGACCGCGGGCCGATACCGGAGACACCAAGAAGCATCTCGAAAAATTCCAAATTCTCGCGATTTGTAAATCCGTACAAATCTATCGCATCCTCGCGTACATGGGTGTGCACCCAGAGGAACACTTCTTCCTGCTTGATTTTAGAAACCAGATCCGGGGACACATAAAGCTTGTAGCCCACCCCACTTGCCTCCACTATCAGATATTTGTCTGTTTTTGAGATTACCTTGCCTCGAATACTACCGATCATGAATTAATCATATCATATCACGCCAGAGGCGGACAGGCTTGCGTTTTAAGGGTTTTTCTGTTAAGTTATCTCTATGCCAATAACCAAATCAGCCAAAAAAGCTATTCGCGGCGGGGCCCGCAAGAAGGCCTTCAACGATCGCCGCACCCGGGCGATGAAGGATATAATCAAGAAGATCGAGAAGTCTGCCAAGGCAGATAAAGCGGCGGCGGCCAAGATGCTCCCGGTGGCTTTCCAGGCCATAGATAAAGCGGCCAAGACCGGAGTGATAAAGAAGAACAACGCTGCCCGCAAGAAGGCTCGCTTAGCAAGGTTGGTTAAGTAATGTTCTAAGTTTTATTTTTTAAAGTACGTATAATTTTCTGCTGAAAATTTACTCAGGACTCCGGCCCGTCGGCCTCCGTAGCCTTTAAAAAACAAAACTTTCTCACATATATGTCACATCTTTTAGAATTTTACGGAACAGAATGCCCGCACTGCGAGCATATGCACGAGCTGGT
>DATDVS010000002.1:0-11099 GCA_036517535.1 Minisyncoccota bacterium | reverse complement strand
AACTAATTACTACGCTCCGATAATGTGGTAGCGCCAATGAACTCCGCCAGCGCGCCAATGGCGCGCTCTGCCCGACCCTCCCTCAATCCATGCATATTTAGTTTCGCGCGGATTTCTTTTTTTGGAATGAGAGAGAGGGCTCGGTCAGGTTTCTTCAAAGAAGAAACGGCAGAATTCAAATGCAATACAAATTCAATATAGTGCCTTCGTTCATCATATCATTGTGTTTGGTCTAAAGGAATACACCCTCGGCATCCGCCTCGGGAATTTCCGCTAGGGCTACGAGCGCCAGTTCTAGGTAGCGGAATTTTTCGAACGGCTCAAATACCGGTAAATGAGCCGTTCAAGAAAAAGCCCGCTTCTAATTGGGGAGAGGATTCTCCTCTCCCCAGCGCGTTGTCTCGGTTCGTGCTCCCTACGGTCGCATTCCGCAGAGCGGAACAGGGCTCACCCCACCCGACCGCGCAAACCCCTCTCAGGTTTTTCAATTTATCTTCTGTGGTGTCGCTTTCGCTTTTAGATTTTAGTATTTCATACCACTCAGGCGCTCGTCTTTAGCCCAGACACCCTAGCAGAAATTCCCGAAGGCGCAATGCCATCGTGCTTGCCCCGAGTTTTTGTGATTACACAAAAACTCTACCCCACCCGTGCGTGCACGCAAAACTCACTCCCTTTTAAATTCTAGAATACGAAACCATGTGTCCAGTTTTTCCATTTTGTTTTATTTTCCCTTCCTTTTCGAGTATTGAGAGATACCTAGTTACTGTTGCATCAGACACGTGAAGAAATTTCTCGACTTCGTCGTTTGTTATTTTAGATTGTTTTAGAAACAAGGACATGACTCGATCCAGTTTCTTTCTTCTACGAATATTTACTTTATCCAAGAATCTTTCCCAAAGATCTTTTTGTGATGGTTTTGATTGAGTAATTGTTTGGGTTGAGGTTTGGGTTTTAGATTCAAGTTCAGAAGTACTTGTTTTGGATTCAGGCAACGGCTCAAATACCGGTATTTGAGCCGTTGCGGTTGTTGAGGAAACTTCATTTTTAGGTGTTTCTGGGGTTTCGCCCATTTCTGGCCTTATGGCTTTAGACTCGTTTAAGAGTGAATTATCATTATTGACCGGAATGGCACTTCCGCTCTTACTAGGGGCTCCTGGGGTCCCAGAGGGCATAGTCGAGGGTTCGGAAAGCGTTGTTTTTTTAGAAGCAGGCTCGGTAGGCTCTTGGGGGCTTGGTGGAATAGAGATTTGTTCGGGAGTTGAGTTATATTTTGGTCGTCGGGCATAAATAATAAAAAAGAGTTAGTGTTTATAACTAAAAGCACTTAATTTATTCACCAACTCTTTAATTACATCTTGTGTTATTTACCTAATTGTTTATTAAGCCTAGCGACACGTTTTTCTTTTGCATTATCAATAAGTTCCATCAAACTATTTGGATTTAAACTTTTAATTCTACCAACTTCGTGAATTAGTTGTGTATTTGGAGAATATCCAAAATTGGCATCTAAATCTTTAGATCCCCATGAAAAATCTTTCCCCAACCCAAAAACACTAACAAACTGGGTTATTTTATCTGTAAATGAATAAAAAAGTTTTCTTGCTTCTACAAATTTATCTCGTGCTTCTTGACTAATCTGCCCATATCTATGCATTATCTCGGACCCTGAAGCTGGATTCCGCAAAGTTTCCAAAACATCCTTTGTCCCAGGATCACTATAAAAGCTTTCAACCTCATTTCTTAGAACATCATAAGCTTTTCTAAATTCTTGACTTTCTAACTTCTGCACAGATACTTCCGCTTTTTTATGTTCTGCTTCTATGGTTCCAATTGTTTCTTGGTCAACCATCAACATTCTGTTTCCTGCCGAATCAGTTCCCCACTCAGCACCCTTACTCAGCATACTTTTTGTAGCTCCTATTCGTTCCGACTTCAACTTATTAATTTGTTTTCTAGGTGGTACGTGTTCAGTTGGCATAAATTTACTTACGTTAACTCTAATAATATAGACCCAGGTAATTGTAAATAAAAAAAGCAATAATGTCCAGAAACTTTTTTGTAAAAATTTAGAAACAACCAAGACTGATTTCTACTCACTTTTAAACGTATCGTTACAAAATTAAAACAACAAAAAATCTTCCCTATTTTCTTCTTTCTTGATATACTCATTTTATGAAACCATTTCAACCAGATGGGGCAAGTCTAGCAAAAGGACCCGATGGTAGGTCGTTCTCCGCAGACGGCCGGGTGCAAAAGAGTATTGAGCAAGGGGCAGAATTTACCAAGGAAAAAAAGCCCGAAGATTTTTTATCTTATAGAAAAGAAGGTATTGCTAGAATTAGTCGTGATGTTTGTCAAAGGTTTGATAACGAAGGGCTTTCGGATGAGAAAATTAGCGCTTATTTCCAATTTAATCCACCTGAATATAACGAAAAAAGACATGAATATTATAGAACCACTTATCAAAATCGAATTACCGAAGCTGTCCGGATTGTCTTGAAAAGTTTTAAAAAACTAGAAAATTTGCAAAGGACGGAGGAAGCTAGTGTTTATCCCGCTGCTCGTTCCTTACAACTGTTTATGACGGCACGGGATCACTTCGGAATTTTTGATCCAAATATCCTCATGACAGTTCTGGCTCGCGATTTACACCAGACAAATTATGAAAAGGATCGATCCGAACGATATAAAAGAACTGGACGATTTGAATCTATTGTATGGTCACGCGATCAGATGATAACTGAAATACCAGTTGTGAATCCACCACCAGAGCTATCAGGTCAGGATGTAAATAAATTAAGTACTATTCAATTAGTTAAAAGGTTATCAGACAGGAATATCGGAGCATTCGCAGTTTCCGCCGAACTACTAGACAGAATAGACGGTATGGCCAGCTGGGAAAATTCATCAGGTATGCTTTTGGAAGAATCCGATGTTGCGAAGATTAAGCAAGACGTGCTTGAGAGGTTTTGCAAAGATCAATATATTGTTGAGCAAATAAGCCGAGATAGAAACAGAAAAAATTATACAGAAGACCAAATTATCCAGGATTTGAGGAAGTTTTTCCAGGCGTTGGCAGAATACCGACTGGCCGAGTTTAAAAAACAGTTCGGCTTCGAAATTACGAATAATGATATCCAAAAGGAGCTTGACGGATACAGCGCGCTTAAAGCCAGATATTTTCAAGAACGCCCCTATGAAACAGTCGGTCAAGGCCTAACCCCCGAAGATTATCAGCGTACCCTTTATAGAGAATCAACCGTAGGGGATTTATTTCTTTTATATCAAAACGGAACACTGCCTCTAAAACATTTTGGCGGTAGCGCTCACAGTTCTTTGCCAGAAGGAACACTGGCGACTTTTTGGTTTGACCGGCAAATGGTTTTTGATCGAGATAGTTTTAAAGGTTTGATTAAAACGGATTTGAAGAAATGGCCGAGCCGCCCAAGGTACTTTGGCAAGGGATCCATGAGTTTTAAACCTGATGGCGGCCTTAACACCTCCGGCTGGCCTACTCCCATGTCGTCACTGGATGAATATTACCTTGGCGATGTAGTTCCTATTGACCAGCTTGAAATTTTTACCAAACAAGAAGATGGGGGTGAAATAATAGAAATATTGAGGGGGCTGGAGAAAATCCTAAACCTTCTCAAGTCGGGTCGACAGTTGGAGGTCAGCCCGAACAATTACTCTCAAATAAAAACTGATGACCAAGAAATACAAAAAGCATATCGCTTGATTTGTGAAATTTTCCAAGGGTCGGTGGCGGAAAATTTAAACTATCAGAATTTGGATGGCGATGAACGCAAGAAACAGGTAGAGGAATTCAAAAGACAGTTAACTGAATTTACAAATGACTCTACTAAGGTTAGTCAAGTCAAGGAATTTTATGGTTGGTTGCGGCAATTACCTAAGATCGACAGAGAACAATTAGGAGATTTGGATCACTAACTTTTTTCAATGAAATACTCTTTTAATTTACAAAGAAGACTAAAAATGGCGTGCTTGATAATTAAGAATATAATAAGGCAGTAAAAAAGGGGAATTTAAGTAATTATAAAGTAATTGATAATAATCTATGCCAATAGGATCAGCACCAAAACCAAATGATAGAGAAAGTATACTCCCGCCAGAAGGAGAAGCTGAAAAGAATTTCAGCAGTTTTATAGGTTTGGAATTTATACAACGTAAGTTTTCTGAACTTCGAAAAGATATTCGCGCCTTGAAAGCACCCGGAGAATCTTATGTATTTTCTTCTTCTCAGGACACAGATGTTACCGAGCCTCTGTCTAGAGATGAGAAGCGAGGGGGTTACAGACGCCAAGCCACAATAACAAATTATTATTTAGTAGTTGGCGCCAGAAAAATAGAGCGCGGACATTTCGGTGATTACTATAAATATAATGGAGGAGAGGAACTATATCTTTTTGGGGGAGAAGGTGCGAGGACGCCAGTAGAAACTCCTGAGGAACTTAAAGCCGAAATGCTTGCTAATAGACAAGAACAGATTAAAGATGATTTTGCTCGCGAAAAGAAAATAATACCACCATCTAATGCAAGTGCTGCAGATTGGACTAAAGCTTATGATGCACGCTGGGATGCGTTACAGCAATTAACCGAAGAGAAGTGGAGAATGGAAGATGATCAATTATTAGCAGAAAAAAAAGCTATCTGGGATGCATATGAAGCTATGGCGGAAAGAGTGCGCCATGCTAGAGAAGAATCGACAAAAGCAGTTAAACGAGCTGAAAACCTTCGTATTAATTTGCGTGAAATTGAAGGGTTATTTAATATTGATATTGGAGGCGATTCTATAGAATCGCTTGAAGAAAATGTGCTTGCCTTGGAAGCATATGTTAAAAAAGTAAATATATTGGTTGAACAGATATTACATAACAGTGGAGAAAAAGATTTCCCTGATGCAGGGTCGCTTGAACGAGCGCTTGAGGTTACACCAACTCCGGCTAAGTGGCATTTGAGGGATATTGATCCGAAAATATTCGAGGCTTATGGACGTAAACTAGGCGAGGGATTTGGAGAAAAAGTTGCTGGGAAACTACTATATCTTCCCGGCGATAGAGCAGTAGTTGGAATTAGTATTCCTGGAAGCAGAAGAAGACGATATAGCACAGAAATTGAAACATTTGATTTAAGTCCTCTGGGAGGTAGAAGAGAAAGATCTATTCCTAGTATAGTTCCCAAGGATGGTGCTGAACTAATCGCTATCGTTGATAGTCCAGATTGGAAAGCAAAGTGGATTAAATCCCATGACGGATTAGCTTACGCATATACATTAGCAAATAGTAAAGGTATTGGTGAGATATATTATGACGGAACAAGTATTTCCCAGTATCTATCAGCAGACTGGGAAAATTTAGAAGGGCAGGGTCCAACATTAGGAGAAATTTGTGCGGCTTTTGGTATAAAACCAAATATCGATAGCCGAGTAACTGAAGAAATTGAGACTCAAAAAAAAGAAGAAGCTTCGAACACTCAAATTTCAGACAAAGAAAAAGCAAAAGAAAATGTGCTCGAAGTAACTTTTGTCGACAAGGGAGGACGTAACTTTCAATGTGGTAATTGCCAATATATGGAACGACTAGGTAAGGGAGATTATGCCCGTTATAAAAATGGCGAAGCGATAGATATTACATGCCCAAATTGTCATGGCACAAGTAAGTTGCAAATAAATAAATAATTACAGTATACTGATATCTATGAAAACCCCAGACCAACAAATGCCAGCACCGCCACTTACCGGACGCGCGGGGCTTGATTTACTAAAGACATCATCAGCGAAGATTCCAGGTATTCGTTTGGTGGATTTTCTCCAAACACCAGAAGGCAGAGAAGCAATGAAAAAAAAGAAAATCGTGCTTGCCGGCCCACCCCGTTCCGGCAAGTCTTGCCTTCGCCAAGGATTGAAAGATGTTATAAGGCAAACAAGTGATGTGTATCCATACATACTAACAGCTTGCCCCGACGGAGAGGGCGCATGGTTTCAGGAATCAATGAACAATGATCCTGCATTGGCTGCAAAACTTAAAGCAGAATATAAATCAAAATTTAGTCCAGAATTTGCGGAGAGGATTGCCAGCTCTGTAAAGAATTTAGCACTTCCTCTTAGCTTTATTGATATCGGAGGTGTTATTTCTCCTGAAAATAAAAAAATATGTGAGCACGCAAACGGAGCGGTATTTCTTTGTGGGGAAACTGCTGTCAAAGCTGATGCGGGAGTGGAATGGAAGAAATTTTTTACTGAACTTGGTATTCCTATTATTGCTGAAGTTTATTCCGATTATCATGGCAAAGAAGATATACTAGATGGAGTCGGAGAAGATGGTGTATTCAGAGGATCTACGCATCATCTTGAACGTGGTGAAAAATTGACTGACCGAGAAGCTATCAAGGCTCTTGCACAATTTATATTAGATCTCGGAAAATAAAAGTAAAATTATTTTTTCTCCATTGTTTTATTCTCACTATATTTTACCCAAAGCGCGTCAAATAACATTGAGCATGTGTCAGCGATACCTTTATCTTCTATGATAGTGGTTATCATGCAATCATTGAATGATGAAAAAGCAACTTTGCCATCGTAGATTATAACTTGCGCAGAATTTAACAGTTCTTCTCTCGGTACACGTCGTCTTTCAATTAAATTAGTTTGATCCCATTCGGGCGTTATCGAAGATGGTGTGTTTTTTATCGGAACAATTAATTTTGTTTTAATTCCGGCTCTTGCCCGTTCTTCAAGAAGCTTTTTTGCTTTAATATCCAGTTCTTCAGTATTATTATCAAACGGTGAGCGAATCAATTTGATGTCTACTTTAGTATGCAATATGTCTTTATTTAAAATTTTTATCCCCTCATGTCCTTCATAAAAACGAACTGATGGTTTTCCGCAAGCGAGATTAAATTGCGCTCCGAGTGTGCTCACGGCTTCATGTAGAGCTTGGTCTGCAATTTTTAAATCCTCCTCCTTCATTTTTATTAGAGAGTGAAGTTTGGAGGGGTGGAGTGCAGTGAAAGTATTAACTCGTCCGGGGACAGTATTCTCGGTTATAAGGCCAAGTTCAACGAGTTGTTTCAATATTTTATATACCAAACTGCGATTCACTCTACTTTCTAGGGCAATTTTTCTTGCTGGAAGTTCTCCAGATGACACTAGGCAAAGATAGACCTTTGCTTGCTCTGGATTTAAGCCGATTTGTTCTAGTAATTTTATACTCATAAATTGTTTTTCAAATTGTTATTTTTGTATAACAATAATAGCCTTATACTATCATAGTAGTATACAGGTTGTCAATTTTATGTGAATATATCCTTATTTATATAGTTATTTAATAAATAATGCTTGACTTTATAGACCGAATATGCTATACTCATATTAGTAAGGTTAGTTCTTTAAAAATAACCAGAGTCCTCGGCAGGTGAACTATAAATGCAATTAAAATTGTTTTTATTGCCCACCTGCTGAGATAGAGGTGTGAAAAAACCTTAGCTGGTAGCCAATCCAGCAGACAGTAAAAGGAGTGTATCATGGCATTGACGTACATCGTGACCAAGACCGCCGACGACATGTTGACGGTCAGGTTCGGGGCCGAGTCGCAGAACGGCCCAAAGGTCGTCGATTGCAAGGCCCAGCTCGACGCGTTGGCGGCGTCGGGCGAGCTCTTGGGCGGGGGCCTGATGAAGGTCAACGGACCGGCTTCGTTGCCGGTCGCGATGACCATTGCTCACGCACTCGGCCACCTCTACGAGGCGGTCGCGTGCTACGACCCGAAGCCGAACCACTTCGTGGTCGCTATCGCCCACGGCGGCAAGTACGCCGTCGGCGACATACTCCCCGGCATCTGAGTATCAAAATCCTGGAAGAATATTTCTAGGTCGGGCGATCATCGAATCGCCCGCGCTTTCCTCCGATGTGTGTCGGAGCTGATGAGTCCGAAAGGACGAAAAAGCTAGTTCTTCAAAAATATTCTGGAGTCAGGTGATTAGGTTATAAATTATTTTGTAATTTAATTGTCTGGCTTCAGAAGGCCAAGACATGTTCGCGCTAAGAGGTCGGAGGAGGATGAAATGGAAATCAAAACCCGCGGCCCCGTCGTCGCCAGCCTCGAACTCGTCCAGGTGACCTACCTGGACGTGCACGCTAGCGGCAATCCGATGGGGCTCCCGCCCCAAACGCTTCTCGTCCCCGGGGACGAGAAGCCGGAGGTCGGTGACCGCTTCACCCGCTCCGACGGCATCACCTACGTGGTGAAGCCGGAGGAAAAAATGCCCTGGTGGGCATCGTCGTACGGGTTGGTGACGGCAGTCGAAGGACTGCCGAACCGGCCCACGTGGAGCAACGAGGCCGGTTGGTACGTCGGTACCGACGGCCGGCGCTACCGCTCGGGCTGGACCCGGGGGTAGGGTAAGTTGTCCCCGTTTTTAAAAATGGGGATACCTAAGCCGAGAGGTAGCAACATGCAAACCTCGGCAATCGGGCGACTGATTTCATCGGTCGCCCTCTCAATTGAATTCATAAAATTTTATTTTGTGGATTCATAGAGATTAGTTCTTTTTAAATAAAATATTCTGGAACCAGACAATTAGATTGTAAATTTTTATTTGTTGTTTAATTGTCTGGTTTCAGACGAAGGCGAAGTCAAGCAGCCTTAATAGCTGACAAAAGCCGACGTACAGGCGTAAGCCGATCGTTGGAGGTGTACGATGAGTGATCAATTTGGTTGGTCGGATCCGGTTCAGTCGAAGATCGTGTTGGCATATCGCCGCAAGGGCGCGCGCCAAGAGCACGATTTTCACGGCGTGGTGTACATCTTGGGTGAGGACAAGAAAAAACTCACCCCTGTGCCCCGCGCCGAAATCGGCGAACGGCTGGACCTGACGCAGGTTCCGGTCGTCGGGATCGGCGGCAAGCGGAAGGCCCAACATGGGCGCATCGTCGATTTTCTGGCAAACAATGCAGGATTCGAGGGCGCGTTCCTGACCTATCCGGGCACCGGCAATTGGGATCTCGGCGAAGGGATGGTTGTCATCACCTCGCGTGAGATCTTGTCCGGTAAGCGGGTCTCCGGCGGACGCCCCGAAGTGCAACTGGTGAATTATCGCTGGTTGCGCGATGGACGCTACGTCGCGGATCGCGCTCAACTCTTGCACGGCAAGGTCTTGAAAGTTCTTGAGACCGAACTGGAGCAGGAGCCTGGCGCCGAGAAGATCTCAGCGGAAATGATCCGTGGCGCCTTTTGGGCCTCATTCAAACATCGCCTCTGTGAAGAGTGTGATGCTCTGACCCGAAAGCTCACCGAGCTCGAGGGACGGCGAGTGCTCCTCTCGGGCGAAAAGACGCGCGACATGGTCGCGCTCGTCCGGGAGAACGTCACGGTGAAGCTCCAGGCGGCGAACGTCCGGTTCGTGCGTGAAATCCCGGCTGACCTCACGGTCACTGCCGAGGAAATCGCGCCGGAGCTCGTCGCCGGAATGGACACACTGGGGACCATCGAGGTTCCGGGGCTCGGGCGTCGGCTGCCGAAGAAGCAGCACGCCAGCTTCGGGTTTGGGGACGAGGTTCCGACCGTCGAGCTCTCAATCGGAGAGTTTCGCATGGTCGAAGCCTGGCCACTCGTCAAGGTGTATCCGGTGCTCACGGAGCTCGGATACGCTCGCGACCAGCTCGACTACGGCCTGCGAAGCGCCGTCGAAATGCCAGAGGCCGAGCGGCTGGAGAAGGTGCGGGAGTTTTTTGCGGAGCGGTGGACGAAAATTCAGCGCTCGCAGAACTTCCCGAAGGAGTCGAAGGTCGGGAGTCCGCGCGAGGCGGATCTTCCCGCAACTCCCGAGCCGGTGGAGTGGGGGTACGACCTCATCACCGGCGCGACCTTCACCGCTTACGCCGCCCTGCGCAAGTCGGGTGGCTACGCCGAGCACTGGGAGTTTCAGTGGATCGAATCGCCAGAGGATGCGGCTAAGGCGGATGCCGAAGCGAGGCAGGAGGCGGAGTCGTATATCACGGCTCGTCGTCTCGAATCCGAGCTCACGGCGGATGTCGTATCGAAGCCGCTCCCGGCAGCCGTACCGGCGAGACCGAAGGAGCTTGATGACTACGAGCTCCCGCGTGAGAAGCGCGAGGAAATCGCGGCGAGTTACCAGACGCAAGTCCGGGAATTCGTCGCGACGCTCGAGTCCGCGCCGCAGTGGTCGTGCCTGTCGTCCAAGCTCACCGACGAGGTGAGAAAGGCGATGGAGTACGGCTATGACATGAGTGGACTCGCGCCGCGTCTCTCCGAGGCGTGGGCGCAGGCCGAGAAACTCCGCGAGCTCCAGGACGCGGGAGAGATCCTGGTGAACTGGGGCGGGTACTTTCGGGTAATGGGCCGGACGGGCAATGCCCAGTACTGGGTCATTCGTCCGAACGGCCAAGAGCGTCTCTTTGACGAGGTTGAGTACCGCAAGCGGTACACCTCGGAGGGGAGCAAGCATTGGCGGTTGGTCGGTCCGGATGAGTTGGCGATCTCGTGGAGCAAGGCCAACACGGCCGCATCCCACCGGTTCGCCATCGATCACCGGCCGGTGTCCGACTGCACTGAAGCCCAGCTCCAGACGGTCAACCGCATCGAGCGGGAGATCGAGGCTAGTTGGGAAGGCGCGGTCGGCATGTCGGGCACGACGAGCCCGTCGATCGGCAAGGGCTGGGATCTCAAGTCCAAGCCTGAACCGCTCGCACTGTCACCGGATGAGAGCAAGCCTCTCGCCGGCGAGTCACTGAATTCCGCCCTCGACGCGTTGCGGGCGAGGTTCGGTGGCAAGTAGAGTTAAAGGCTAATCCTGATAGCCCCAATAAAAATCGCCGGAGTCACAGGAAACTCCGGCACCATCTGAGCCCCGCATGACGACGTGTCATGCGGGGCTTTTTATTTTGTAATTTTTTTTAAATTAGTTTATTATAATAAGGTAGCCCTCTCTCTCATTCCAAAAAAAGAAATCCGCGCGAAACTAAATATGCATGGATTGAGGGAGGGTCGGGCAGAGCGCGCCATTGGCGCGCTGGCGGAGTTCATTGGCGCTACCACATTATCGGAGCGTAGTAATTAGTT
>DATDVS010000001.1:0-4558 GCA_036517535.1 Minisyncoccota bacterium | reverse complement strand
CACAGAAATAACCACGATCTCGCCGATCTCGGCATACCTTTTCTTCGAAGAGCCGAGCACCTTGAAGACGGCCCCTAGGGTGCCTCCGGCATTGTCTGTAATTTTTACCAAACTTCGTGGCTGTATCATGGTTTTATTTTAACTTACTAACGACTTTAAACTTCTTATCCTTGGAAATCGGGCGGGTCTCGACTATCTCCACATTATCCCCTGTCTTGTACTTGTTCTCCTCATCATGAGCTTTGTATTTCTTGCTCACTTTGTAGAACTTGCCGTATAGAGGATGCTTGACGAAGCGAGACACGGAAACCACGACAGTCTTGTCCATCTTGTCGCCGACTACTACTCCGTTTAAAGTTTTACCTTTTGTATTTTTCATAATTATTTATTTTGTCCCGATTTTGATTTATCAAAATCGAGGATCTTCGACTTCTTGGTCGTGACATTTTCTTTTTGATTAATGAAAGTTAAAATTCTCGCGATATCCCTCCTTAGCATCAGAGACTCTTTTACATTCTTGGACTTGGAGCCCTCCGCCTTGAACCGCATTGAGCGTAGATCCTCCTCAAAGGTCCGCAGTTCCTTATGAAGCTCCCCGATGCTCAAATTTTTTAAATTGTCTTTTTTCTTCGCCATATATTGATTATTGTCTGTGCGCCCGGGAAACGATTCTGGTTTTAAGCGGCAGCTTGGTGCCGGCCTTTCGCAACGCCTCGCGAGCCACCGACTCCTCTGCCCCGTCCACTTCGAAAATTATGCGCCCCGGCAACACCTCGAAGCAGTACCCTTGCGGATCGCCCTTGCCCTTGCCCATGCCCACTTCTGCGGGCTTGGCCGTATAAGGCCGATCGGGAAAAATGCGAACCCAATACTTGCCGGACTTGGTCAGAGTTCGGGAAATTACTTTTCGAGCAGATTCGATCTGAGTAGACTTCACCCGTGATTCGGATTCGGACTTCAAGCCGAAAGCTCCGAAGGCAAGCTTCGTGCCGCGAGTATCCGGAGTCGTTGCCTTCGGATTGCTTCGCTTGGTCTGCCATTTTCTAAATTTTACTTTTTTCGGGATCAACATATATTTTAATCCTGTTGCTTATTGGCTTCTTTTTCTCCCTTTGTCTTTTGCGCGAAAATTTTACCGCGGTAAATCCAGACTTTGATGCCCACATCGCCGTACGGCAAATGCGCGCGCTCCCGTTTGAAGTCAATGTCCGCGCGGAAAGTCTGCAGTGGGATGGATCCGCGCTTGAGCTCCTCCGTGCGGGCGATCTCAGCGCCACCCAAGCGGCCGGAGAGCACAATCCTCGCTCCTTGCACGCCATTGGCATTCATTACCTTCTCGAGTGTCTGCTTGATAACTCTCCTGTAGGGCATTCTCTTTTCGAGGCCCTCTGCGATCATGTAGGCCACTACGGACGCATCCGCTTCCGGATTGCCGATTTCCACGATCTCGAGCTTGAAATCTTCCGGACGCGCAATCTTCAAATGATCCATCTTCTTCAAGATATCTTCTTTCAGCTTGGTTGCGCCCTCGCCATTGCGGCCTATTATGAGGCCCGGTCGGGAAGTTTTAATTATGAAACGAGTGGCCTTTCGGCTGCGCTCTATCTCGATCGCAGAGACGTACATACCGCGAAGCTTTTTCTCCAAATATTCGCGAACCAAAACATCGCCCTTCAGATAGGACACGTACTTTTTCGGATCGGCAAACCAACGGGACTTCCAGTCCCGGAGCATGATCAGCCTATGTGCATATGGATGGACGATTTTGCTCATTTTATTTTTTAGCTTTCGCAACTTTCTTCATTTTGATTGGAGTTGCTTTCTCGGCCAATACTAAATGCAAATTGCTGGTGCGCTTGTTTATCCTGTGGCCGCTCCCCATGGCCGCTGGCATCATACGCTTCATGGTCACACCCTTGTCTACCCGAAGCTCTTGGATGAAAAGATTATCACGGCCTACTCCCATCTGGCTCGCGTTAGCAATAGCTGAAAGTAAAAGCTTCTTGATTGGCGCGCCAGCGCGCTTGGCCAAGAAATCAAGCTCGGCTACAGCCTGGTTCACGTTCTTACCTTTAATAAGCCCGGCTACCAGTCTGACTTTTCTCGGGGATTGTCTGTAATTTTTTAAAAATGCTTTCATGGATTATTTAAATTATTTTGCGGCTTTGGAAGTGGAAGCGTCAGTGGCCACAGTGGTCGCGGCCTTCGCCTGCGCGATTTCGGCTTCTTTTTTCTTCATCTCCATCTCTTTCTGCATCTTTCCTCCGTGTTTAACGAATTTCTTAGTCGGTGAAAATTCGCCCAAGCGGTGGCCCACCATGTCCTCGGTGACCAGCACTTCCACATGGGTCTTGCCATTGTAGACACCAAAAGTAAAGCCGAGCATCTCCGGCGAGACAACTGAAGCGCGGTTCCAGGTCTTGACCATCGGGGTTTGGAGCGGGTTTTTGCCGGCTATCTTTTTCAAGAGCCTTTCGTCGACATATATGCCTTTTTTGAGCGATCTTGTCATAATTTTTGCCCTTTTGAGTAAACAAAAAGCTCCTAGCGAGCTTCAAAATATACTATCAAATCCTGGCTGAATGTCAAATTTGGGCAGTGCTTCGCCCCCTAGGATTTCTCCGTCGGGGGCGATGTGGGACCGACAGGTTGTCGGCAGATTTGGGAACTGGTAGGCACCAGTGTGTAGCAGGCGGGGATAGCGTCAGCCAGCAGTCGGGTTAGGACCGCTGGAAATTTAGATCACCCCCTTCAGCGGCGCCCATTGAAGGCGCGCCGCACCTGATTGGACTGCCACGGTCGCGGCTGGAACACCGACGCGAAGCGCTGGTAGTGCTCCGTGTGGTTTTCCCGCTGCGCCTTTCGTTGACGTGCATTCCGCTCAGCTGCCTCGCGCTCTTCCCGTCGCTGTTGCTTGGTCATGCGTACCTCCGAGAATGAAAACGAACCAATTGGTGAACTTACATTAAAAGTCTATTCCCCTTACAAAATAATGCAAGTTTTTGGTGTTAATAAAAAAAGCCCCCTGGTGGGGACTTTTTTTATTTATTCTTCCCAGTCTTTCTGCGGGAGACGATGAATACGTTCGAGTATTTTTTTGGAGTACGGGTCTTGCGTCCGCCGGTAACCTTGCCCCACATTGTTTTCGGTCGCTTGGTGCCGCGTCCTTGGCGGCCTTCGCCTCCGCCGTACGGATGGTCTACCGGGTTCATGGCAGTTCCGCGCACTGTAGGACGTATTCCCTTCCAGCGCGAACGTCCTGCCTTGCCGTAATTTTCCAGATGGTGCTCGTCGTTCGAAACACTACCGACTGACGCGTAGCATTCCTCGCTCACTTTGCGCACTTCGGTCGAAGGCATCTTGATGTTCGTGTAGCCCTCGGCATTGGCCACCACTTGGGCGAAGATTCCTGCGGAGCGGGCGATTATCGCGCCGCCCTTGGGCTTGAGTTCTACGTTGTATACAAAGGTTCCAACAGGGATATTGCGGAGCGGAAGTCGGTTGCCAGTTTCAAGCGGAGCTTTCTCGGAGACTATGAATGTTGCGCCAGGCCGTACGGATTTCGGCAAAATTACATACCTTTTCTCGCCGTCCTTGTAAACCGCTAGGCCGATGAAGGCGGATCGATTCGGATCATACTCCACTGATTTGATAGTTGCCGGGATGTCCCGCTTGTCATAAAGAAAATCCACATCGCGATACAGCTTCTTGTGCCCTGAGCCTTTATGCCTTGTAGTGATGCGGCCCTGGCTGTTGCGACCCACCGCGCGCCGAAAGCCCCGGGTCAGGGATTTCTCCGGAGTTGAGGTCGTCAGGAACTCGCGGTAATTTATATTACTCATCTGCCTGCGTGATTTACTTGTGGGTTTGTATGTTTTCATTGCTTTCTAACTAAATAATTTCTATTTTGTCACCAGCTTTGAGGTAAACGTATGCCTTGCGGCCTCCGCCCTTCGTACCCATTTTCCCCCGACCGGCTGGGACTCTCTTGTGGGGCACCGCCACCACGTTGACCCGGATTGGACGCACTTTATAAAGTGAAAAAATAGCTTTCTTTATCTCGGTCTTGTTGGCACCCGTCGAAATATCAAAAGTGTACACATTCTGCCCGATGACAGTCGATGCTTTTTCGGTGATTCTTGGATTTTTGATCAATTTCGTATTCATATCTTATGTCAATTTATGCTCTGGATTCTAAAAACTTCACTGACTCTTCTGGATTTTCTATTAAAAGGTAGCGGTAATTCAGCACGTCCAGCGGATTTAGATTTTTCACGAACACCAACTCAAGCGCCGGAATATTTCGGAAGCTCTTTTCTGTCTTTTCATTCCGTCCCGCGAGAGCGGTCAGAATTTTCTTGGTCTTGTTGGCAACTTTGAACCCGGAAACTTTTGATAAATTATCTATCACCGTTGCTGCAGATTTGGTTTTGATATCAGGCATCGAAAGCGAGTCCACGAAAATTATTTCGCCGTCCTTTAGCTTCTTGGAGAGCACAGAAAAGAGCGCCTGGGCGCGCATGCTCTTGGTGATCTTCCTCTTATAATTCTTCTCCGC